>DDED01000119.1:0-13142 GCA_002336035.1 Cellvibrionales bacterium UBA1963 | reverse complement strand
CCTGCCATAGCTGCTCAAGGCGAGTCATAATGTCGCCTTTGAGTACTTTTAATCCTTGCCTAGCTACGGTTGAAATGGCGTAGACGTGATCGTATTGCGGTAATTCAATAGCAACTCTAGCGAGTAGTTCAGAGAGCTGTTGGTCGGTCAATAAATCAATTTTATTTAACACTAACCAGCGCGGTCGATTAGCAAGTGACGTGCTAAAAGCTGCTAGCTCATCGTCTAATAGATCGATTGCATCAATAGGATCTGCCTCGTCAAGTGGCATAACATCAACTAAGTGCAGCAGTAAACGGGTTCGCGTTAAATGTTTTAAAAAACGAATACCTAAACCTGCCCCTTCAGCAGCGCCAGGAATGAGACCTGGAATATCAGCCATCACAAAACTGCGGTATGCCTCAAGACTCACCACACCTAAATTTGGCACCAAAGTGGTAAACGGATAGTCAGCAATTTTAGGTTTGGCAGCAGAAATAGCCGTGATTAAACTCGATTTACCTGCATTCGGCATGCCCAGTAAGCCGACATCGGCTAATATTTTTAACTCTAATCGTAAGCGCCGTGATTCCCCGTCTGAACCCGGAGTGGTTTGTCTTGGCGCACGGTTAGTGCTGGTTTTAAAGCGCGTATTGCCGAGTCCATGGAAACCACCTTGAGCAACTTTGAGTCGGTCACCTATTTTTAACAAGTCACCTAATGTTTCATCTGTGGCTTCATCAATAACGATTGTCCCAACTGGCACCTTAAGGGTTTTGTCTGCGCCAGCATGACCAGTACAGTTTTTATTTTGTCCGCTTTGTCCCGACTCAGCTGCGTAGCGGGGTTGGTAGCGAAAATCAATGAGTGTGTTAAGTGATTCATCAGCCTGTAGAAAAACGCTACCACCATCGCCTCCATCGCCGCCATCAGGGCCACCGCGTGGAATATATTTCTCTCTGCGAAAACTAAGTCCGCCTTTGCCGCCTTTGCCCGCGACCACTGAAATAATCGCTTCATCAACAAATTTCATAGTTTTGCCTACTTATTTACAGAACGTCATATGCCGAATAAATTGTGTTTAAGTGGATTTGAGGCTTATACAAAAAAGCCCCGTCGTTAGACAGGGCTTTAGGTTTAATAATGGCCGTGACTACGAAACAACATTAACGTATTTTCTGTTTTTCGGACCTTTTTGTTCAAATTTAATGAAACCGTCACCGGTGGCAAATAGGGTATGGTCTTTACCCATACCGACATTAACGCCCGCATGCACTTTAGTACCTCGTTGACGAATAATGATATTTCCTGCTCTGACCGCTTCACCACCAAAACATTTGACACCCAAACGTTTTGACTCGGAATCGCGTCCGTTACGGGTACTACCACCAGCTTTTTTATGCGCCATGACTTACTCCACAATATTTTTTATAAATAGATTGATCGTTAAACTTATCCAGCGATGCTGGTGATTTTTAATTCGGTATACCATTGTCGATGGCCCATCTGTTTACGATGATGCTTACGACGTCGGAATTTAACGATATTGACTTTATCATGACGACCGTGTGAAAGAATTTCTGCAGTCACAATGCTTCCGTCGACATAAGGGGCACCAATTTTAACTGATTCACCTTCACCGACCATTAGGACCTGGTCAATAGTGAGTGTTTCACCTGTGGCAAGGTCAAGCTTTTCAACTTTGAGGGTTTCACCTTCTATAACTCGGTGTTGCTTACCACCACTGATAACGACTGCGTACATAATTTTCTCCGTATTGTGGCCAAACCTTGCTTTTAGGGTTAACGCGCTATTTTTATTTGCGAGTCTGGCAACGGTAATGAGCCTATTGGCTCGTAATGGGATAATTAGTTAATTATCCCTAAAAAGGCGGCGAATAATAAGCTATCTTGCTGGCTGAGACAAGGAATGATCGATTTTTTTAAGGGGTATTTATTCTCAGCAATCACGATTAAACGGCATTCTCAGCTTTGATAGCTGGATTTGCTGCAGTGAACAGAATTAATCAAGCAGGGCTTTCAGTATGGGTTAATGTAACCCATACCTCATTATGACCCAAAAGCGGTTGTCAAAAAAGCCGTGGCTTAAACTTAAAAGCATAGTTAAATCAATAATTTAGAGATTTAACCTGCAACATTGTTAGCTACTAAGAGCTTTGACTTGAGCGTTAAGACGAGATTTATGTCGTGCAGCTTTATTCTTATGAAGAACGCCCTTATCGGCCATTCGGTCGATAACTGGAACAGCGCTGTCGTAAGCGGCTTGTGCAGCAGTGGCATCGCCACTGCTAATAGCAGCAATTACGCGTTTGAGGTAAGTACGAACCATTGAGCGCATACTTGCATTTTGAGTGCGACGCTTTTCAGCTTGTCGAGCACGTTTTTTTGACTGAGGCGAATTGGCCAAGATTGACTCCGATTTAGCATTTTAAGGCATAAAATTTAGGCCGAAGATTATTCAGAGTTGTAAGGTGATTGTCAATAGCTGGATAAAAGGTCAAAATAGCGAATAGAAGCAATTTACCACTGAAATGAGCAACACACAGCTTCTTTTGTTTTTTAATTGATCAAAAAAGGTAAACGAGCGCTTATGTCAAAAGCAACAGATATTTTTAGCCCCTTGGGCCTGGCCGTTTTAACCGTCTCAGACACGCGAACTGAAAAAAATGATACTTCAGGTGATTATTTAGCGGATTCGATCACAGAAGCCGGTCATCATTTGCACCATCGTGAGATCGTTAAAGACGATATTTATGCTATACGAGCAATTATTTCGCGCTGGATCGTTGAGCCTGCGATCGATGCTGTATTAATCACCGGTGGAACAGGTTTTAGCGGTCGCGATTCAACTCCCGAGGCCATTGGTCCTTTATTTGATAAACACATTGATGGGTTTGGTGAGTTGTTTAGGCAACTCTCATACGTGGATATTGGTACTTCTACCATGCAATCGCGATCATTGGCAGGTTTTGCTAATCAGACCGTCATTTTTGCTATGCCAGGTTCGACAGGTGCTTGCCAGCTCGCTTGGCAAGGGATTTTATCTGAGCAGTTGGATAGCCGTCACCGGCCATGTAACTTTCATGGTGTGCTTCAGCAGCACCTGAAAACGAATCAATGATCGAATTTGAAGCCGGACTGGCAATGGTTTTAACAAAAACCATTAAACCTAAGATTGAATCACTGTCGTTAAGTGACGCCTTAGGACGAATTTCTGCATCGCAGCAAGTCGCCACTATCGATGTGCCCTCGTTCGATAACAGTGCGATGGATGGGTATGCTGTTCGTTTTGATGAGGTCACTTCCCAGCGCGCATTTAACGTCTCTCAGCGGATCGCTGCGGGTGATAAGCCTTTAGCTTTAAAGACGGGAACAGTGGCTAGAATTTTTACGGGCGCCATGGTTCCAGCGGGTGCTGATGCCGTTATATTACAAGAAGACAGTGAGCAGAATCTAGACACCAAACAGGTGGTTTTTACAGAAAAACCAGCATTAGGACAGCATATTCGCCTAGCGGGTCAAGATATTCGATGTCAATCCAGAGTGGTTGACAAGGGCACGCGACTCAGCGCAGGAGACATTGGATTATTGGCTTCGGTGGGAGTTGGTCGGTTGAATTGTTACCGGCCTGTAACGGTTGCTTTTTTCTCGACGGGTGATGAACTCAAGGATCCTGAGCAGGCACTTGAGCCAGGGCAGATATATAACTCCAACCGTTATTTTTTAGCCGCTAAAATCCTTGAATGTGGAGCGGTGCCTCTGGATTTAGGCCGATGTCCCGATGACGCATTATCAACGCGTCAGTTTATGTCTGAAGCCGCTGAAAAAGCAGACTGCGTTATCACCACCGGCGGTATGTCGGTAGGCGAAGAGGATTATGTTCGTCAACAAGTTGAAGCTCTCGGCCATATTGATTTCTGGAAGTTAGCGATTAAGCCTGGTAAGCCTGTTGCCTTTGGGCAGATTCAAAATACGCCTTTTTTTGGTTTGCCTGGTAACCCTGTCTCTGCTTATGTGACATTTCATTTATTGGTTAGACCGTGGTTACTAAAATCTATGGGGCTCTGTGAACTGGCTGATATTGATCTTGCCGATGGCACGCTTAAAGGCTATTCAGCGACGGTTAATTTTGAGCGGCATAATCGCGGACGAAGATTAGATTTTTTAAGGGGCATGGCGCAGGTTAATGAAAGCGGTGAATTAGTTGCTGAGTTATTTGACAATCAAAGCTCGGGGGTGTTGTCGTCAATATCTGCGGCAAATATTTTGATTCCCATGGCTGCCGGTCAGCAATTGTATCCAGGAGATCGCTGCAGTATTTTACCGTTATCGTGCTTTGGTGAGCTACAGTTTTAGCTTAATGTCAGCCGACATAACGTTGAAACACTAAGCTGGCATTGGTGCCACCGAAACCAAAGCTGTTTGACATGACTCGATTTAACGTCACCCCCTCAATGGTTTTTTCAACAATAGGTAAGCCATTGGCGGCCTCGTCAAGTTGCTGTATGTTTGCAGAGCCGGCTATGAAGTCGTGTTTTAACATTAACAAACTATAAATGGCTTCTTGAACACCTGCAGCGCCAAGAGAGTGACCGGTCAGTGATTTGGTAGAACTTATTGACGGAATATTATCACCAAAAGCTGTTTTCATAGCGGCTAGTTCAACCATGTCACCGGCCGGTGTGCTGGTGCCGTGCGCATTGATATAGTCAATACTGCCATCAAGCCCAGCACTGGCAATTTGCATAGCTCTTACCGCTCCTTCTCCAGAGGGAGAGACCATTTCTGCACCGTCCGAGGTCGCACCATAACCGACAATCTCAGCATAAATGTTTGCGCCGCGTGCCTTTGCATGTTCGAGTTCTTCCAATATCAACATGCCTCCGCCGCCAGCAATAACAAAACCATCACGATCACGGTCATAGGCTCTAGAAGCTAGCTCAGGGGTGTCATTATATTTTGAAGATAGCGCCCCCATCGCATCAAAAAGGCAGCTCATGGTCCAGTGTTCTTCTTCGCCGCCGCCGGCAAAAACAATATCTTGTTTGCCTAATTGGATTTGTTCCATGGCATTGCCAATGCAGTGCGCACTCGTTGAGCAGGCTGAAGAGATGGAATAATTGATGCCTTTAATTTTGAAAGCTGTTGCCAAACAAGCTGACACTGTACTGCCCATGGTTTGTGTCACACGATAGGGGCCAACGCGTTTGATGCCGCGTTGCTGAAGAATTTCAGCAGCAGCGACTTGGCTGGCAGAGGACGCGCCACCTGAGCCAGCAATAATGCCAGTCCTTGGGTGAGATAAGTCTATTGGGTCGAGACCGGCATCAACAATAGCTGCGGCCATAGCCAAATAAGCATAGCCTGCAGCGTTGCCCATAAAGCGGAATAGTTTTCGGTCAATAAGCTGGCTTAGATCGAGGTCGATCATTCCCGCGATATGGCTACGCATGCCAAGTTCAGCATAGCTTGGATTAAACCGAATACCTGATAAGCCTTGCTTAAGAGCCGTTGTAACCGTTTCGGTGGTCGAGCCTAAACAAGAAGTAATGCCCATGCCTGAAACAACAATCCTTCTCATGAATATGCCTTTTATAATGGTAATTTTATAGAGGTGAATTATACCTTGTATCGCTTAATGTTGGGCATAAAATTATTAAATAACCCAATGTTTGTGTGGCTAATTATTTTTTAAATAAACCAACACGAAGATTCTTTGCGGTATAAATAACCTTGCCATCAACTTCCATGCTGGCGTCAGCGATACCCATGACCAATTTTCGCTCTATGACTCGGCTTAAGTGAATTTTGTAGCAAACGAGCGTCGAATCGGGTGTGACTTGACCAGTAAATTTTACTTCCCCGCAGCCTAATGCACGTCCTTGGCCTTGGTTGCCCTTCCATCCTAAAAAGAAACCAATCAGTTGCCACAGTGCATCGAGGCCAAGACAGCCTGGCATGACGGGATCACCAGGAAAGTGGCAATTAAAGAACCACAGATCTGGATGGATATCGAGTTCAGCTTCGATATATCCTTTATTGAAATCGCCCTCTTGATCTGTAATTTTAGTTATACGATCCAGCATAAGCATATTATCAATCGGTAGCTGTGGATTTCCAGAACCAAAAATACGGCCATGGCCACAGTCAATTAATTCCTCTTTAGAGAAAGAATTCTGAGTCATTGTCATTTTTACAGCCCAATAAGGTTATAATGTAATTAAAAGCGAATGATAATCATGGTTAGCCATTTATTGCTGAATCATTTTAGCGATTAAAATGATTAAGTCCAGTAGCAACCGTTAAATTTGTTTTTATGTGTCTTAGTAAGAGAGCGTCGTGAATATTATTTTAATATGTCTTATTCAGCGTTCATTTTAATGTGTAAATAAAGGGATAATTATGATCTTTCCTGTCATATTGTGCGGTGGTTCTGGCAGTCGATTATGGCCATTATCAAGAGCGTCATACCCAAAGCAGTTTATTGATCTCTTGGCAAACGGCCATTCAATGTTGCAGTCAACGGTGCTTCGATTACAAAGTCTTGATGCAGTCGCAGCTCCGCTGGCTATTTGTAATCATGAAAACCGTTTTTTTGTGGCTGAGCAATTTCAACAGTTGAACGTTAAACCCTCAAGCATTGTACTCGAACCAGTAGCGAGAAACACTGCGCCAGCCGTAGCAATAGCAGCATTCTCAGCGTTAGAAATCGATCCTGATGCGGTGTTACTGGTTTTGCCTGCCGACCATAATATTAAAAATGAAAAGGCATTTTCAGAAGCTGTTAGTAAGGCTTCTCATGCCGCTGAAGAGGGCTACTTAGTCTCTTTTGGCATTGTACCTAATGTACCAGAAACGGGTTATGGTTATATTGAGCGCGGCCAACCTTTGTCGATAAAAAATGTTGAAGATGCGATATTTTCAATTAAACGGTTTGTTGAAAAGCCAAATAAAAAAACAGCGGAGAGTTATATTGCTGATGAGAAATTCAGTTGGAATAGCGGCATGTTTTTGTTTCGTGCAGATCAATTTTTAGCTGAACTAGAAATTTATGCCCCAGAGATTTATCAGGCAAGCAAACAATCATTTGTAAACGCTTATCGTGACCTTGATTTTATTCGTATTGATGAAAAGCACTTTGCAGCTTGTCCTAGTGACTCAATAGACTATGCAGTCATGGAGCATACAAATAAAGGTGCTATGGTGCCTCTGTCAGCACAGTGGAGTGATGTGGGTTCTTGGCAAGCAATATGGGACATATCCGATAAGGATGAGCAAGGTAACGTGACTGTTGGTGATGTCATGATGCAAGACAGTTGCGACAGTTTGGTGATGAGCGATCATCGCTTAGTGGCTACTCTAGGGGTTTCAAATACAGTTATTGTTGAAACTGGTGATGCGGTCTTAGTCGCGAACAAAGATGCAATTCAAGACGTAAAAAAAATAGTTTCAGCATTGAAATTAAGTGGTCGAAGTGAGGCATCAAAACATAAGCGAGTGTTTCGACCGTGGGGCAGTTATGAAACGATCTGCCATGGAGAGCGTTTTCAAGTCAAAAGAATTATCGTTCATTCAGGTCAAAAACTGTCGCTTCAAATGCATCACCATAGGGCGGAGCACTGGGTGGTTGTGTCCGGCGAAGCGAAAGTCACCTGTGGGGATGAGATTTTTGTGTTGATTGAAAATCAGTCTACGTACATCCCCCTTGGACAAAAACACCGTTTAGAAAATATCGGTTCAATACCGCTAACATTAATTGAAATACAGTCTGGCGCTTACTTAGGTGAGGATGATATTGTTCGCTTTGAAGATGACTATGGCAGGCATGAGTAGTCTATAATTAACGGCTTTAATTTGTAGGCGCTGTCTTTTAATAAAGAATATGTAGAGGGTTGATTCTCATCATGATAAAAAAATGCTTATTTCCTGTGGCAGGTTACGGAACTCGTTTCTTACCTGCTACTAAAGCCATGCCTAAAGAAATGCTGCCTATTGTTAATAAGCCGTTGGTTCATTACGGTGTCGAAGAAGCTTTAGAGGCTGGCCTGTTTGAGGTTGGCTTTGTTACTGGAAGAAATAAACGAGCGATTAATGATTATTTTGACACCAATTATGAGCTAGAAAATGAGATATTAGGCAGCGGAAAAGAAGCCTTGTTAAACGATATTCGAAGTGTCATTGACCGCGGTACATTTTCATCGACACGGCAAAGTGAAATGCTGGGGTTAGGCCACGCGATACTCACAGGTGAAACGCTTATAGGTGACGAACCTTTTGGTGTCGTGCTAGCGGATGACCTGTGTTTTGGTCAGGAACATGACGGCGTTTTGACTCAAATGGTCGAACTGTATAAACAGTTTAGGTGCACCATTATTGCCATTGAGGAAGTGCCGACCGATCAAGTTGAAAAATTTGGCATTATCGCTGGTGATATGATTCGAGATGACGTGTTTCGGGTGACTGATATGATAGAAAAACCTAAGCCTGAAGATGCGCCAAGCAACCTAGCGATTATTGGCCGCTATATATTAACACCAGATATTTTTGATATTATTCGTGAAACACCACCTGGAAAGAATGGCGAAGTTCAAATCACCGATGCTTTGATGCAGCAGGCAAAAAAAGGTTGCGTAATGGCGTATAAATTTAAGGGTAAGCGATTTGATTGTGGCAGTATTGAAGGGTTTATCGACGCTACCAATTATTGTTATGAGCATGTTTATAAAAATTAGTTTTGTGAAGAGGATTAAAAATTTTGAATTACGACTGCTTTAAAGCTTACGATATTCGTGGTCGGGTTCCTGATCAATTAAATGAGGATATTGCCTATCGAATAGGCAGAGCTTTCGCTCAGTATTTAAATGCTAAACGAATTTGTCTTGGCCATGACATTCGATTGACCAGTCCTGCATTAGCTGAAGCCGTTGCTCGCGGAATCAATGACGCGGGTGCAGAAGTTTTAGATATTGGTATGTCAGGTACGGAAGAGATTTATTTCGCTACGTTTAATAATGATGTCGATGGCGGTATTGTTGTAACCGCTAGTCATAATCCTATTGATTATAACGGTATGAAATTGGTCAAGCGTGGCAGTCAGCCTATCAGCGGCGATTCTGGGTTATGCGATATTAAGGCGTTAGCCGAAAGTGGTGATTTTACGCGCTCTGATAATCATGTTGTTAAGGTTAGCCATTTAGAAAATAGGCCTGATTATTTAAAGCATTTGTTAACGTACATTGATGTTGATGCCTTAGCAGGGTTGAAAATTGCTTGTAATGCAGGAAACGGTGGCGCTGGATTGGTCATCGATGCGCTAGAACCGATGCTGCCGATTGAGTTCAGTAAAATATTCAATCAGCCTAATGGCAACTTCCCTAATGGTATTCCCAATCCATTATTGCTTGAAAATCGACAGCCGACTGTTGATGCTGTTTTAGCGGCAAATGCGGACTTTGGAATTGCTTGGGATGGAGATTTTGACCGATGTTTTTTCTTTGATGAAAAGGGAAACTTTATTGAGGGTTACTACATTGTTGGCTTGTTAGCTGAGGCCTTTCTAACAAAAACATCGGGTCAAGCTGTGGTGCATGATCCGCGGCTTATCTGGAATACCTGTGATGTTGTCAATAAATTAGGTGGTAAGCCTGTTATGAGTAAAACCGGCCATGCGTTTATTAAAGAGCGAATGCGATTAGAAGACGCTATTTATGGTGGTGAAATGAGTGCCCATCACTATTTTCGCGATTTTGCCTACTGCGATAGCGGAATGATCCCTTGGTTATTAATTGCTGAACTAGTCGCAAAGAAGGGTCAGCCTTTGTCGAGCTTAGTCCGTAAAATGATAAGTGATTATCCAGTGAGTGGAGAGATTAACCGTACCGTTTCTGATGCCGATGCGGTCATTGCATTAATTCTTGATCACTACCGGCCGTCGGCCATTGATATTGACTATACCGATGGTGTCAGTGTCAGTTTTTCTAACTGGCGTTTTAATATCCGTAAATCCAACACTGAGCCATTGCTTCGTCTTAATGTGGAATCGCGAGGTGATAAAGCTTTAATGAAAGCGAAAACAGAAGAGTTGCTGGCTAAAATTAATTAGTGTTAGCCTTGCTTCAACTGTTTTGATTGATAAATTGCTCACACCAAAAAGCGGTCGTTTTATCTGTATCGGCTGTTGCCTTTGAGTTGTCATTTTGTAGGGTATTCAAGATCGGTGTGCTCAACTGCTTGCCCAGCTCTACACCCCATTGATCAAATGCATTAATATTCCACATAATACTTTGCACGAATACCTTGTGTTCATACATGGCGACAAGGGCACCTAAATTTTTAGCGTTCAACTGATCCATGGCAATAATTGTATTGGCTCTGTTGCCTGGACTGGCCTTATGCTTCGCTAAACGCTGTGCTTCTTCGTTAGATACTCCGGCATTTAATAATTCTTGCTCGGCTATCGAAATACTTTTACCTTCAGTGAGTGCTTTACTTTGAGCTAGGCAGTTGGCGACTAAATGCGCTTGTTTGTGTTTTTCATGTGAATGACTTTTGAGTGGTAAAATAAAATCAACAGGGATGCTTTCAGTTCCTTGATGCAATAATTGATGAAATGAATGTTGTCCGATAGTGCCAGCGCTCCCCCAAATAGTTGCGCAGGTACGATGTTTTACGGGTTCACCATCTTTGCTAACTTGCTTCCCATTGCTTTCCATAACTAGCTGTTGAAGATAGTCAGGTAGTAAACGCAATTCATGGCTATAAGGCAGCACAGCAATGCTGTTAGCAGAGCAGTAGTTGATATACCATATTTCCAATAAACCCAGAAGGACAGGGATGTTGTTTGTTAAAGAGTTGTTAGCAAAGTGCTCATCCATAGCATGTGCGCCAGCTAACAGATCGTTATAATTTTGGTAGCCAGTAGCAATAGCAATAGGTAATCCAATAGCTGACCAGAGTGAGTAACGACCGCCAACCCAGTCCCACATAGGTAAAACGTTTTCAGCATTAACACCGAATTCAATGGCCTTCTCATTATTAGATGAAACGGCAATAATATGGTTGGATAAGTCATCTTGGTTCATCTCAGTAAGGAGCCACTTTCGAGCTGACAATGCATTTTCAAGTGTTTCGGTAGTACTGAAAGATTTGGAAGAAATAATAATTAAGGTCGTCGATGGGGCTAAGACTTGTAAAGTGGTCTCTAGGTCACGCGGGTCAACATTAGCCACAAAATGAACGTTTGGGCCGTCTGCAAAATGGCTTAGTGCATGCGTGATCATTCTTGGTCCCAGATCCGACCCACCAATACCGATGTTAATGATATCGGTAATAACAGAACCCCCATGGCCACGCCATTGCCCTGATCGCAAACGGTCACTGATGCCTTTAATTTTATGTTGGGTGGCAGTGACTTCTGCGCGATGTTGCTTCGCTGGGGGGCATCTCAGCGCAGTGTGGTGTGCGGCACGCTGTTCCGTATTATTGACTTCAGCACCGCCGATTAATGCTTGAATTTGATCACTTAGCCCCATGGTCTCTGCAAATAAGATAAGTTCATCAAGAATTTCTTGGTTGATAAAAGCCCGCGAAAGGTCAATGGTTAAGCCTGCGGCAGATAAGCGGGCGTTTTCTTCAACGCTGCCATGAGAAAATTTGAGGTCATTGATATCATTGATCTTAACTGCTTGGTAATGACTATATAATTGCTGAAGTGCAAGAGAATGGGCAGCGTGTTGAGGGGCATTAACGTCAGTCATGGTATCGTTTTCACAGATAATAAGGTTCGATGGGCGAAGGTTCATTATAACGCATAAATTCGAAAAAAATGCCATAAGGCTATGATTTAAATAGATTTCGAAATATTTCGAGGGTTTTTCCCTTAGATCTAAGCGGTCTGAGATCAATTTTATGGTCACTCTAGACGGTCAGAAAAGTTGTCTTTTGGCTAAAAAATGCGGTTTAACTTTATTCTTATCTTCTTCACGTTATATTATTTTTGAATTAAATTATTTTTCCATATACTGTTATGGAATAATATAAAAATAAATTTTTTTAAAAAACAATAATTTAGTCAGTTTGATCTCAAAAAAATCAAAATAAAACCGTTAGGTTGAGCATACCAATCCTGTTATTCAGCCCGTGTGAGGTGCTTTTCTTGTTTACAAGTTAGTCAATGAAATTTAAATTAAAGTAAAAATTAACAAAGATAATCAATCATTCTCTTGTTAAGCGGTATTCGAGCCAGC
Organism: Cellvibrionales bacterium UBA1963; assembly: GCA_002336035.1. GTDB lineage: Bacteria > Pseudomonadota > Gammaproteobacteria > Pseudomonadales > UBA7434 > UBA7434. Next base: position 898 of record DDED01000119.1, on the reverse strand, counting down.
ATCGCTCAGTAATCGACATCGTTTACATGACATACATTTGAAACCCGCTTTTAAAGTAGAGCCAGCAAAAGGATTTGCAACAGCCATGAATACATTCCGCACCAACATTTTTCTTTTACTTTTATGCACTTTTCTGAATGCTAACGCTGCCCTAGTCGATCGGGGTAACGGCATGATCTATGACTCAGCGCAAGAAATCACGTGGTTACAAGATGCTAATACGCTTGGCAGTGCCACAAACTGGGCCAATGCCTCGAGTTGGGCCGATAATTTAGAACACGGTGGTTATAACGATTGGCGTTTGCCGTCGGTTGGTGAGTCCCCATCGAATAACGTAGTCAATGGTGAAAGTGTTATTGAGAACTGTCCGCCTGGTGTGATTTGTCGATCGGCCACTGATTATAGTGAAACGCCTGCAGAGACCAGTGGATTATTTTATACGGCAAATTACAGTAACGATTTCTCTAACATTCAACCTAACTTTTATTGGCTGGCAGAGGAACAGAGCAACTCTAGAGCTTGGCGTTTTTCAATGGCTAATGGCCATCAAAATTCCCGTAATAAAACCCTTAGCGCTTATGCTTGGGCTGTTCGTGATGGCGATATTACTGCCGTTCCGTTGCCCTCGGCTGCATGGCTACTGTTGTCAGCTTTGGGTGGGTTATTCGGTATCTCTAAAAAATATTCATAAACAGACCCTTGAGTGTCGAGAGCGACAAACACCGAAGCACTAAAAATTTAAATAGTATTCCCTAAATTTATTACCTGGAGATCGTGAATATGGACGTCAGCAAAAATCTTATTAGAGCAATGGCTTCGCCTTTGAAAAAATGCACGGTACTGCTAACGGCTTGTGTGATGGCCTCATCATCAGTGGCCATGACGAGCTTTACCTTTA
>DDED01000214.1 GCA_002336035.1 Cellvibrionales bacterium UBA1963 | reverse complement strand
ACTAATCCGTATACGGGGCAACGCTTGGCAAAGTAGCGATAGCGGCTTTGCTATTTAAGTCATCATAAGCCGTGGTGAGTCTAATGTGGTTACAGACGGTAATGTCCCAGCCGTAATTTTCAATCGGCGTGGTTAACCAGCCAATATAAAGACACCAAGCTGCTGCATGGCGGTATTCGGTAAACGTTTCATTTTGAGTTGGCGCATTATTGACGCCATGTTGCTGCAATTCGTCAAGATAATAGTTAATCAGTTCATGTTCATGCTTTCTTCGCTCTGCAACACTTAAGCCAGTAATGAGTATGTAGGATACATCATGCATAAAATAACCGCGTGACATGAGCTGCCAGTCATAAAGACCGGCACTGCCGTCAGGCAATGTATACGTATTGCCAATATGGGTGTCGCCGTGACATAAGGTTTGGGTAAGTGTCGACTGATGGTGCTGTACTTTCCTCATCTCTTGGTACAGGCCGTCGGTTGTTTGGTCTAGTCGTTCAACCATTTCTTTTTTGAATTGCTCGCCTGCGACCTCTGCTTGGATCACAGCAGGGACAATATCGGGATGATTGAAAAAAGTATAAAGCTCACCATTAGTGTGCGAATCGATCCAGCGTAAGTCGCGTTTAAAGCGCGGGCTATCCCAATAAAAGGCATGCAACGCAGCCAGGCATTTGAGAACTGATTTGACATGACCGACACCGTGATCCGATTTTACATTGGGAAATGTGACCCCGCGTAAACGCATGTCTTCGAGCGCTAAGCCAAAGTTAGCGGTTTCCTCATCGAACATGCCGCCAATGCAGGTCGGCGTCTCAATCGTCAATTCTTGCCGTAAGCGGGTGTAAAAGTTGACTTCATTTCGGTACAGGGGTCTAGGTGCGATATCAGGGCGACACACTTTTATGATGAGCTGAGTGGGCAAATCATTTGCTGGTCCGCCTGTAAATTGCAACTCGGCTTCTATTCGTCCCGCGGTAGAAACGGCTTCTTCTCCATTATCAAACACAAATTCTTTATTGATTGAGAAGGCATTAACAGTGACCAACGGATGCAATGTTTGCACAAGGGCCGTTAGGTTGTCTGCTGTGAGTTCACTGGCGACTGTGGGGAAGATATGCATGAGTAGACCCTCTTTTTTTTATTGGTAGTATAGCGATATCAAGAACAGTTATCGGTCAGTGGCATTAACGATTGTGGAGTCTGACACTTCAATTGAATGAGTGACTGTCATTTTCTTTAGGCAAATAGAAAAATTTATCAATTTGATTCATTCATTGTGATAGCACGTTAACCTTACTGGTCATCAAGTGATGTTATATTTGTAACATAAAAAATGAAAGCCAGTCATTAAACTGGGTTTAGGGTTGACTGTTGGCATCGCACGTACACACTGTACGTCACTTTTTTCGATTGCCTTAGTTAGCTGGTTGAAATCGGTTGTAGTTAAATTAAACGGTGCGTCACTGCTCCGATTTTATTTAATAAAATAATAATTTTGCCATCAGGATCGACCAGAAAACCCCATTTAATTTTTTTGAGGCTAATTTTAATGACGAATGACAATAAAACAACAACTGAGGCTGCTGCAGATTTGCGTAATGCTTGGGATGCACTCATTGAACAATTACAAAGCGCCCGTGATGTTATTGACAGTCCTGATAAATTTGCGCCAGCGCCAACCCCTCGCGTGCTAGCTGAGGGCTACCGATATTTGGCTGGCTTTATTCACCATGGTATCGAAAGATCATTTCATGAAGACCCTAACTTTCCTGCTTTTCGTAACGCCCTGTCGGTTTACAATAAGTCTACGATAGAAAACCCTGACGCTATTTACTTTTATGCTGCTATCGATGGCAGGAAAAGCTATCGTGTAACGGCAACGTTGCCGGATTATAGCCACTGGCAAGGAAAGGACCGCGCCGAAACAGGTCCTATTGCTGCACAATATTTGCTTTTTGAAACGTCTACTGCACCCATGTCAGGAGATACTGGCAACTTAGCAGAACTAACCAAAGGATTTCGCACTAGTTTCGGTACCTTGGATTCTTCTGAAATATCAATATCAGAAGAGGGTGAAATTGAACTGCTGTTAGGGCCAGAAAGACCCAAGGGTTATAACGGCGATTTTATTTGCACCCTAAAACCTGCCAGTAAAAAAAACCCAGATGCGGATGATCGATACGCTGACTATCTCAGTGGTCGACAAATATTTCTTGACTGGGAAAGAGAGGTCCCCATTGAGTTAACGATTACTGCATTAGATCATATCGGCGACCATCCTCACGCACTTAATCCGTCTTCGGCCGCTGAAAAATTGCATCGTATGGGCGCTATTATTGATGGCCAAATGCAATTTTGGATGACGTTTTATGACAAAGTGCTCAATAGTCACGGAAGTTATCCTGCGGATGGCGGTGCTTATTTTTTCCCCGTTAATGCCTACAATGAACCGAATGCACCGTCTAATGCGACTGGGGGAGGCATGAGCACGAATATCAGTGCTGGCGGAATATTTGAATTGGGTCCAGACGAGGCACTGTATATTGAGGCACAATTTGTAGAAACGCCATTGTTTTCTAATTGTTACCTCAATAATCTTTGGGGTGAATCGTTGGATTATAGCAATCATCAGAGCAGTTTAAATTTATTTCAGATGCATATAGGCGATGATAATATACAGCGATGGGTCATCGCACATAAAGATCCTGGTGTGATGAATTGGTTGGATACTACTGGCACAGAGAAGGGATTTATTGCCAACCGATGGGTCTATTCAGCGTTCCCAGATCAATCTGAATGGCCAAAAATATTCGCTAAGAAAATAGCGTTTAGTGAAATTGACTTACACATGCCCAATGATATGCCACGAGTCACCTATGAGCAACGTCAAGCAGCAATTGCAATTAGACAGGCGCATGTGCAGCGACGATTCAGGGTGTTTTAAGCACGGCAGTCAATCGTTTGAATACAGTTCATAGTACGATTATGCTGTTTGTATATGGCTCACTAGCGTCAACATCAGGGGTGTTATTAAAGAAAAGTAAAACACCATCGTAATACTGACGAAAGCCCCTTATAATTAATAAGACAGTCATGCGATGTGCTAAGCCAGTTTCTGGATAATCGCTAGCGAATAACAAACAAGCATTTACAATAATAACCGGAGAAATTTCGATGTCTCAATGCCCCTACACTAATTTGCTCGACCCAGACTTATATGCGGCGGGTAATCACCTCCCGAAACTGCAAGCGTTGCGTGAGCAAGCTGATGCACCGATCATTAAAATTGATGATCCTTTGCAGGGTGTGCCTTATTGGGCCGTACTAGAACGAGAACATGCTGATTATATTGCTAAAAACCCCGCTATCTTTTCTAGCGAGAAAAAGCTTATGCATCCTACCGAGCAAGATGAAGAGACCATCGCGATGCAATCTCAGATGTTGGTCAGTATGGACCCCCCCAAGCACGGAAAATATCGACGCATTGCCCGTAATGCCTTTAAGCCGAAAGCCGTTGAAGGTTATGAAGAGGGGTTTCGAAAATACGCCAAAGAAATCATTGATGCAGTCGCGGCAAAGGGTCAGTGTGAATTTATTACCGAAGTTGCTGCAGAGCTGCCATTAATGGCGATTCTTGAATTATGTGGCGTGCCGAAAGAGGACCGTAAAAAGTTTTTCACTTGGACCAACGAAATGATGTTTCAAGAAGACGAAGACATTGGCGGTGAAGACCCGGTTGCCACCTCACAAGCGGCGGCGGCGAATATGTATTTCTATGCCAGTGAATTAGCAAAAAAGCATGCCGAGACACCGCTCAATAATATCGTTGGCGCATTGCTTGATGGTGAAGTCGGTGATGAGAAGCTCACCGAAGAAGAGTTTCAAATATTCTTTTTAATGCTCATTGGCGCGGGTAATGAGAGTACTCGCTCAGTCACCGCTCATGGCATGCGCTTGCTGATGGAGCATCCCGAGCAACTACAAATGTTGATCGATCGTCCCGAGCTCATTCCCGATGCGTGCGAAGAAATCCTTCGCTATAATCCTGCATTTGTTTGTATGCGCCGTACCGTGATGCAAGACATCGAGGTGGCTGGTGTGCAAATGAAAGAGGGCGATAAATTATTATTGCATTGGCACTTGATCAATCAAGATGACAAGGTATTTGATGACCCCATGCGCTTTGATATTACCCGAGCGCAACGTATGCCGACCTTGGCGCGAGAGCATCGTTCATTTGGTGTGGGCACGCACTTTTGCATTGGCGCCCATTTGGCGCGCTTAGAGATGCAGGTAATCTTCGAAGAGCTTCTGCCCCGATTACGCAACCCTCAATTTGCAGAGCCGGTGAAGTACGTGCGTGATTATTTTGTGAATGGCATTAAAGAGATGAAGATCACCTTTGACCCTGAGTTGAACTGATATTTTTATCGTTAGTGATTGATGCTGGCATCGGCACCATAAGAACAAGCAGAGCAAGCTATTAGCAATGCATTATGGGTGATGATATTCACTGCACCAAACCTGCTTACCTTTAAGCCTTACGCGCACAGAATAAACCGTTTATTTTTTGCAGGTGCATAAGCTCTTACGTATGGCTTAACGCGTTGCCAGTGCGGCAATAGTGCGATCAAGTTCGGCTGTTTCAGCGGACGTCGGCACTAGAATCACTTCATCGCAGCCTGCTGCTTCAAAGGTAGCTAAGGCATCAATTAATGCGGCTTCACTGTCGATACTTTGCTGAGAAAGAATATAGTCAACCGCGCCTTGGCCCAGTATGTCCATGTAGCTTTTTGCATAGTGCTCCAGCTGGGTCTTTGCATTAGGGCCGAGTGCATACCAAAAACTGGTGGTGACGTAGGGTTTGGTTTTTCTTCCCGCTTCTTTCCATAAGGCATGGGCGTTATCTACGTAGTGAGAAAAGTTAGCGTAATTGCCATCACCAACATTTTGGCCAAACAGACCGTCGGCCCATTGCGCGGCTCGGGCCAGTGATTTAGGCCCACCAACGCCGGCAAACAACGGCGGCCCGCCGGCTTGCACTGGCGCCGGCCCTACGCGATCGGCATCGGCAAACGGTGGCTCACCGGCCCACAGCGATTTCAATTCATGCACTTGTTGTTCCATGCGGCTGAAGCGATTGTTAAAGGGCTTTTCGGCGGCAATATAATCATGCTCTCTTCCGCCAGAACCGATGCCCACTGTTAGGCGGCCATTCGATAGCACATCGATGGTGGCGGCTTGTTTGGCGAGTACGGCAGTGGCATGGGTGGGTAAAATAAAAATCGTAGAGTAAAGCTTGACCCGTTCGGTGATTGCGGCGGCGGCCGACAGTAGCACAGTAATTTCCTGATTGGCATAAGTGGTTCGCTCGCCGACAGAAATACTTTCGAAGGGTCCTTGGTCGATGAGCCTGCACCAGTCGAGGGTGGTGTCACGACGGTATTCGGTGTCGGGCACCATGCTGGGTAATGTCATGCCAATCTTCATGCTTTGCTTGCCTCATTGTTCTAGCGCGATTTTTACGCTTCGCGTGCTTATTTGTGATTAATGACCGTCATCATAGCAAGCTTCAGCCGTGAAACGATGGCAAGGCCGATCATCGCCTTTATCGACGCAATCACACTGGCCGTAATGGTCTGTCATGGTGGCTTATCTAGCAGGGTGGTTTGCAATGAATACTTGGAGAGAGTGGCGACAGCGTGTCCGCCGTGGTCTGCCTCGAGCGAAGCGAAGTGGTGGGCCCGGAAGGACTTGAACCTTCGACCTGCCGATTATGAGTCGGATGCTCTAACCAGCTGAGCTACGGGCCCGTTTTGATGGGTTTCTTTTATTGTCACTAACCTTGACCGGGTGCGCGCAGGTCGCCAATAAAAACGCGGCGATTATAAACGCCGCGTTTTAAAATAGAAACAAAAAAAGATTATTCGTCTAAAAAGCTTCTTAAATGATCAGATCTTGATGGATGACGCAGTTTACGCAGCGCTTTGGCCTCAATTTGACGAATCCGTTCACGCGTGACATCGAACTGCTTACCGACTTCCTCGAGGGTATGGTCGGTGTTCATTTCAATACCAAAGCGCATTCTGAGCACTTTGGCTTCGCGTGCAGTGAGGCTGCCGAGTACATCGGTGGTGGCATCGCGAAGACTCTGGTCAGTGGCTGATTCAATGGGTGAATCAACGGTGCCGTCTTCAATAAAGTCACCCAAATGCGAATCTTCGTCATCGCCAATGGGTGTTTCCATTGAGATGGGTTCTTTGGCAATTTTTAAGACTTTACGCACTTTGTCTTCAGGCATTTCCATCCGCTCACCTAATTCTTCAGGCGTCGGCTCACGGCCAATTTCTTGCAGCATTTGTCGCGAGATGCGGTTTAATTTATTGATCGTCTCGATCATGTGCACGGGAATACGAATTGTCCGCGCTTGGTCGGCAATCGAGCGCGTAATGGCCTGACGAATCCACCACGTGGCATAAGTTGAAAACTTATAGCCGCGGCGGTATTCAAATTTATCGACCGCTTTCATTAAGCCGATGTTTCCCTCTTGGATCAAGTCGAGAAATTGCAGGCCTCGGTTGGTGTATTTTTTCGCAATCGAAATTACCAGCCTTAAGTTGGCTTCGACCATTTCTTTCTTCGCTCGTCGAGCGCGTGCTTCACCCAGCGACATGCGCCGATTGATGTCTTTTATTTCAGACATACTGAGTTCTACTTGTTTTTCAATCGACGATATTTTTCTATGTGCCCGTGCAATCTCTTCACGAAATTTAGCTAGCTTAGGGGCATAAGGCTGAGTATCGGCCGCTATAGCCGCGTCAATCCAAGTGATATCCGTTTCATGACCAACAAAGGCTTTAATAAATTCTTTACGGGGCATTTTTGACTTTTGCACACAAAGTCGCATGATTTCACGCTCTTGAGAGCGAACTTGGTGCAATGCTACCCGAGGTGTATTAATAACGGGATCTAAAACACGAGGCGTGAGCTTTAAGTACTTAAACTTTTCACCCAGTTCAAATAAATTCTTTACAGAGGAAGCGGCTTCGCGACCGTAGCGTGCGACCGAACGATCCGCTTTGACGCTCAGTTCCGCTATGGCATCAAATCGTTCCTTGGCTTCTTCGGGGTCGGGGCCTGTATCAACCGCCTCTTCTTCTTCTTCACCATTCGCCGCTTTAGCTGTTTTAGCGGCCTGTGCGTCGGCAATTTCTTGCGCGGTAGGAACCGAATCAGCCGGATTAAGGTAGCCAATTAACACGTCACTGAGCTTTTTTTCCTCGGTCTCAGTGCAGGCATATTCGAGTAAAATGGTATTGACTGCATTGGGATAGCAAGCTAGTGCGGCCATCATCTCACGAATACCTTCTTCGATCCGTTTGGCAATAGCAATTTCGCCCTCGCGCGTTAATAATTCGACAGTGCCCATTTCGCGCATGTACATACGGACAGGATCAGTTGTTCTGCCGGCCTCAGTTTCGACAGCAGCCAATGCTGCTGCCGCTTCAGCGGCAGCAATATCATCAGTCGAATCATTTTCGGCGAGTAATAAGTCATCGGCATCGGGCGCAGTCTCGAAGACTTTAATGCCCATGTCATTGATCATTTGAATAATATCTTCGACCTGATCAGGATCAGATATATCTTCAGGAAGATGGTCATTGACCTCAGAATAGGTAAGATAACCCTGTTCTTTTCCTCGTGTGATCAGTTCTTTAATGCGAGATTGTTGATCGACAGACATGTGTTTATTCCTGAAAAAAAATCAAATAGAGCGTTTTGCTGGAAAGATCATTGCGTTCATTGTTATTGGACGATAGACGAATAGCACTACTCATTCATTCGTCGTACTTAATTGCACCTCTGTTGTGGTCTATTCACTTTAACCAGGCGTCGCTCGAGTTAAAAGACTAGGCCAGTTACCGCAATATCAACTATCGATAACACGGGTTATCACCACAGACTGCCACTTAACAGACTAGTACGTCAAACCGATTCTGTCCAAAATTTAGCCGGATATTATAACGTATACAAGGCAATAGGTATAACCTAAATTACCCTGTGGACATTATATTCTGCATAAAAGTTTCTCTAAAGGGATATTTTCACGGTTAAAGGCTCATTCTGAGTTGTTAGCTGACGTTTTAAGCTAAAAAAATCGTTTAATCGATTTTTTTAGCTCGCGATGAATTCACCGATTTTAGGGTATTTTTTTCGTCATCACTTAATGCTGACAGGGGTTTTTTCATTAATGCTGCGACTAATTGGCTGCGTTGGTGACGGGCAAATTGCCGCTCAATGCTGGACAGAATATCAACAAACTCTTGCTCGGCTACTGCGATATTTTCGGGTGTTTTATGCCGACTCGCGCAGTGATTTAGGGCCCCTGATTCTGCTGTGCCGTGCCAATATCCCAATAGCTGACTCGTGGTGACCGTTTGACGTTGCGTCTGAATATGACTCATGAGTAAACGCAGTAGCTTCGCTTCCTCGCTATTGAATTGATCAATGCAGCTAGGCAGTGAATGTTGATCAGCTAGCTGTGGATAATGCAGCAGTAAAGCAATCGCCCAAACCATCGGTGTTTTTTCAAGACCAATAGTGACTTGGGTGTCTGCTGGGCGTGCGTCTTTATCCGTTGCTTTAGCGGCAGGCCGAGGCGAACTGCTGATAGCCTCAGCTGCCGACTGACTTTTCTTCGCCGATATTGTTGCCTCTTGTGACGCCAGTAAATGAATGTCGGCACCGGTAATAGACGCTAACTTTCTTAGCATGAGTTGCTTAAACACACCGTGAGGCAGTTGTTGGATTAGCGGCAGGGCACGTTGGCTTAATTTTGCCTTGCCTGCATCCGAGTTAAGTTTAATGCCTTCGCTTGCCGTTTCAATCAATAAAACTTCCAATGGTGTCGCGTTATCGACTTGCGCACCAAAAGCGATTTTGCCATGTTGACGAACATAGGTGTCGGGGTCTTCGCCGTCAGGTAAAAATAAAAAGCATATCTCGCGGCCATCCGTCATTGCTGGTAAAGCGGTTTCTAGTAACCGTGTTGCGGCTTTTTTCCCGGCCGCATCGCCATCAAAGCAGACGACCAGTTTTGAACTATGGCGAAATATTTTTTCGAGATGAACAATACTGCTGGCTGTGCCGAGAGTGGCCACAGCATTGGTAATACCAAACTGCACCAATGACACCACGTCCATATACCCCTCGACCATCAGAATATAGTCGAGTTGACGATTGGCTTTTCGTGCCTCAAACAAGCCATAAAGTTCCCGTTGTTTCGAAAACACTGGGGTCTCGGGAGAGTTTAAATATTTCGGTTTATCGTCATTGAGAACGCGGCCGCCAAACGCGATAACGCGGCCACGATTATCTCGGATAGGAAAGATAATGCGCTCTCGAAAGCGGTCATAAAAGTCGCCGTTGTCTTTTTTGACTAGCATGCCACAAGTTTCTAGTTGCTTTATCTGACGAGGTCGTTGCTCACCAAGTGCAAGGGCGTTGAGTAAATGGTCCCAGCCGGGTGGGGCATAGCCAATGCCAAAATCTCGGGCTACTTCGCCACTTAATCCTCTATTTTTAAGGTAATCAATGGCTTGCGCCTTGTTGCTGTGTTGACGCAATTGCAATTGAAAATGTTTTGCTGCCCAAGCTAATGTGTCGTAAAGGCCTTGTGATTCACTTTTTCGTTGCCGTTGCTCGACGGAATTGCTGGCTTCTCGCGGAACCTCTAAACCGGCGACACTGGCGAGTGACTCTACCGCAGCGGGAAAATCGAGATTTTCGTAATCCATAATAAAGCCGATGCTGTTGCCACCGGCGCCACAGCCAAAGCAGTAAAAAAACTGTTTATCGGGATTGACACTAAAGGAAGGGGTTTTTTCATTATGAAATGGACAGCAAGCAGAATAGTTGCGGCCCGTTTTTTTGAGGCTGACGCGTCGATCAATGACTTCAACAATATCGACACGATCGAGAATGTCGTCGATAAAATGTTGTGGAATTCGGCCCGCCATAATCAGTCAATCATCCTACTTAGCCCAGCGCCGCTTTGATTTTACCGCTGACTGCACCGATATCTGCGCGGCCTTGTAATGTTGGTTTTAATTGCGCCATTATTTTTCCCATATCTTTGATACTCGTAGCTCCGGTATCAGAAATAGCAGTATTGATGAGTTCAGTAATTTCTTCATCGCTGAGTGGCGTGGGTAAAAAGCTTTGAATCACAATCATTTCTTGCTCTTCAATCAACGCTAAATCATCGCGATTGGCTGCACGGTATTGCTCAATTGAATCGCGTCGTTGTTTGAGCATTTTATCCATAACGGTTAAAATACGTTGATCATCAATATCGATGCGCTCATCGACTTCAATGCGTTTGATGTCGGCTAAAATCAGGCGAATAGTGCCCAATTTTGGTTTATCTTTTGCTCGCATAGCATCTTTCATGGCCGCTTCGATAGCTATTTTTTGGTCGCACTTACTCACTGGTTATCCTCGCTGGTGTTGCCGATTAGGCATGAGTGATCGATGAATCTTGATGGTTAATAGTATAACGCGAATAGTGGCAGATAGTGGCAGACGCTTAGCCTTTAAAGCAAAAACCCGACACAGGGCCGGGTTTTCGTGACTAAGCGAGAGTGAACTTAGTATAAACGCACTCTTGAACGAATATCGCGACCTGATTTCTTTTGATGCCGTTTGACGGCAGCAGCGGCTTTGCGCTTACGGACAGAGGTTGGTTTTTCGTAAAATTCACGGCGACGGACTTCCGCTATTACGCCAGCCTTCTCGCATGAGCGCTTAAAACGACGCAAGGCTATATCGAAGGGCTCGTTATCTTTTACTCTGACTTGTGGCATATAAACTCAACTATTTGTCTGGGTTAAGGGTTGATCTTATTCATTGACGAGGCTGACTAGGTGAAAAACACGTACTTATCTAGGCCAATCCTCACAGGGCGGCAATTCTATACAGCCTCGCGGTAAATTGCAAAGCCTGAAGCGGGTTTTCTTTAATATCACTGTGCTTCGATGGCGTTACTGGCCGTTTTGGAATAAATCGAACGCTTCATTGACTCGATAGAAATCTGACTTCTGCAACCAACCTCGACTATTGATGCTAAATAATTGTTTTAAATGGTTATTTACACATTAATTGGCCATTAACTTCAATGTATTTTTAGGCTCTTTAGTACTGTATGCGGCAATAATGGAATTAAGTAAGCAGTAATCCTGATCATTTTCGGTCAAAATAAAGACGACTCATGAATCGTTTGTTTACGTTCGGTGGTATTCTCGTAATATTAACCCTTTACCCGTGACTCTCTTAAAAGGAATCCAATGATGAAAATGCTCAATATATCCACAAAAATGGTTGCCGTAGTTGGCTTGCTGAGTGTGGTTGCCTGTTCAGTGCCGACTCAGCAGACGGGTACGAGCTACTCACGCGATGAAGCCAGAGCGATTCAAGAAGTCCAACTTGGAAAAATTATTGATGCAAGAGCCGTCATGATTGAAGGGACGAAAACTGGTATTGGTAGTATGGTTGGGGGCGCGGTTGGCGCCATCGCAGGTGCAGGTGTAGACGATGGCCGAACCGGTGAAGTGGCTGCCGTGATAGTGGGTACGGCTGCGGCGGTATTGGGCGCTAAAGCAGAAAGTGCGATGACTAAAGCCCAAGGCATGGAGTATACCATTCAGCTAGATCATGGCGAGGTGATATCCGTTGTTCAGGCCATCGATCCTAATCTTACTGCGCTGATGGCCGGTGATAGAGTAAAATTACTGTCCAGTGGAAGCAATTTTCGTGTCAGTAAAATTCAAGGCTTATAAGTTGATATTCGTTGAGCGCTCACTAATAGCGTTAAACAGAAGTAATAGGTAATAGCGATCATATGTTAGTGCTGGGTATAGAGAGTTCCTGTGATGAAACGGGCATCGCATTTTATGATACAGAGCAAGGATTGATTTGCGAGGCCCTCCACAGCCAGATTGATTTACACATGGAATATGGCGGCGTAGTGCCCGAACTAGCGTCACGCGATCATATCCGAAAGACCTTGCCCATGATTAAACATCTGATGGCTGACGCGAACATTGATGCGTCAGCTATCGACGGCATTGCTTATACCGCAGGTCCCGGATTAATCGGGGCGTTGCTGGTTGGCGCCTCTATTGGGCGATCATTAGCTATGGCTTGGGGCATTCCTGCTGTAGGCGTTCATCATATGGAAGGACACCTCTTAGCACCAATGCTCGAGGACCAGTCTCCTGACTTGCCGTTTGTTGCTTTATTAGTGTCTGGCGGCCATACGCAATTAATCGAAGTGGTGGCATTGGGCGATTATCGACTGCTGGGTGAATCGCTTGATGACGCGGCGGGTGAGGCCTTCGATAAAACGGCTAAGATGCTTGGCTTGAGTTACCCTGGTGGGCCAAAAATTGCTAAGTTAGCTGAGTCTGGCGAGCCGGGCCGTTTTACTTTTCCGCGGCCTATGGTTAACAGACCGGGTCTTGATTTTAGCTTTAGTGGCTTAAAAACATCGGCAAGAAATACTATTATTCAATGTCAGCAGCAAGAAGTTGAGCTTAAGCCGCAAACCAAGGCTGACATCGCGTACGCGTTTGAAGATGCCGTAGTGAGTACCTTGGCCATTAAATGCAAGCGCGCTTTGAAGCAGACGGGGCACAAGCGGTTAGTCATAGCTGGAGGTGTGAGCGCAAATCAACGTCTGCGTTCAGTGCTAGAAGAAATGACGAGTAGGCAACAGGCGAGCGTTTTTTATGCGCGGCCTGAGTATTGCACTGATAACGGCGCAATGATCGCTCTTGCTGGGGCTTTACGTTTGCAGTCAGGCCATCGAGAGCCACTTACAATAAACGTTAGGCCGCGTTGGCCATTGACAGAATTAGATGCCATGTGACCGGTGGTATAAGGTCACAATTCATATAATGTAGGAGTATAGTAGTGGCGAATATTTTTATTGAAGATCTTGCTGTCGATACCGTAATTGGTCTTTGTGAGTGGGAAAAACATGTTGAGCAACGCCTGTATTTTGACGTCGACATGCAGGTTGATATCAGTGATGCAGCTGACGGTGACAATCTTGATGCCAGCGTTGATTACGCTTGCGTAGCTAAACAGGTGAATGACTTTACCCGATCTCAAGATTGCTTGTTAATTGAAACATTAATAGAGCGACTGCTACGTTATTTGCTCGACCAACATCCAGCCATCTTAGATTTGACGGTCACTATTCGAAAACCTTTGGCGATTCAAGCGGCTAGTTGCGCGGCTATCACTAGCAGTCTTTGCCGTTCATAGAGTTTTGGAATCTTTTTTAGTGCATTCACTGTGTATTTACAGGGCCTGTGTCACTAGAATTGATGCTTTAATTCAGCCAAGCATATTTTACGAGCGTTTCTGAGTGATTCGCCTATCGCTTTTCCTTGCAGTCCTGCTTTGACAAATTGTTCGGCGTTAATTTGATGGCAACGCTGGTAAGCTGTTCGTAAAAAAGTGATTGAACCTAATACCGCATGCGCTTGTTCATGATTAGTGGCACTCAATGCCTCGCAGCAATAGAGCAGCTGTTCAAATCTTTCTGGTCTTCGCCAGACATCGCAGCGATCAAATAAGTTAATAATTAAGTCGGGCTTACTGTTTTTTGCTTGCATCACATGGTCGCAATACTGAACGGCTAATGATGCGAGTTCACTGTATTCGTTGGGCACTTTTAATCGACGCGTAATAGCTTTAACTTTATCGTCTGCTTCAGGCGCAATCGTTTTAGCGGTGATATTTTTCACCCTACTTAGGTTATTGATACCGTGGAGGCACAGCGACCAGCGAACGGGTCCAGATAAGTCTTGTCTGGCACTGTAAGATAATGCGTCGAGCGTGCGTCGACCAATTTGACCAGCAACATTTCGCATGTTGTCATACTGATCAAAACAACGGTCAAGTTCAGGCAATAAAGCTGCCAATGCCTCGCATTGCTGCAGTGTTTGAATAAATACCTGAGGCGATTTCTGGTTAAGCGCAAGACTAAATTCACGCCAAATACGCTCGGCTGAAAGTGTTGTTAATTCGCCAGAACGGCTAATATCGCGCATCAAAAAAAGTGTTTCTTGGGCAATAGAAAAGCCTAGATGAGCCAGCCTAGCATGAAAGCGAGCAACTCTTAGCACCCGAAGCGGATCCTCGTTAAAGGCAGAAGAAATATGCCGTAATTGGCGCTGCTGTATATCTTTGAGCCCATGGTAGGGGTCAATTAACTGCCCTGCATCGTCTTGCGCAATTGCATTAATGGTTAAGTCTCGACGCGACAAGTCTTGCTCGAGACTGACATCTGGATTGGCGTCAACCGTAAAGCCTGTGTGGCCGAGCCCTCGTTTACGCTCGGTACGAGCTAATGCATATTCTTCTTTAGTGTCTGGGTGTAGAAAAACGGGAAAGTCTTTACCGACTTGTTGGTACTGAAGCGTTTCTAATTCGGCGACAGATCCTCCGACCACCACCCAGTCCCGTTCCGTTACGGGCAGTCCCAGCAGTTGGTCACGAACAGCGCCACCGACTAAATAGACTTTCATTGGCTGGGTCTCGGCTGTGCATTGGCAGTAAAGTATTGCTGAGTATCGAGTTGCATTAGTGTCAAGTATTGCCCCCAAACACAGGCTGTGTCGAGACCAAATAAAGTATGGTGATCGGTGTAACCGCCAAGAGAAGCCCAGTGGCCGAAAATAATTTTTTCATTGCTCGATTGTCGATGGGGATGTTTGAACCAAGCATGGTACCCTGCGGGTATGTTGGTTAAGTCGCCTTTGTAGTCAAATTCTAAGCCACCGTCGACATCGCATATACGCATGCGGGTCAAATAGTTGGTTATGCATCGCAGACGTTCAATACCGGTCAGGTCGTTTTTCCAATGCGTTGGGGTATTGCCGTACATATTGGTTAAAAATTTTTCTATGCCATCACTCTTTAAAACAGATGATATTTCTTCGCTGTAGGCGAGCGCTTGTGTGACTGACCATTGCGGCGGTAAACCGGCGTGTGACATAAAAAACTGGGTATTAGGATCAAAGACGCAAAGCGGTTGCTGGCGAAGCCAATCAATCCAAAGATCGCAATTGGGATGGTTCAGTATGGGGTCAATAGTGTCACTTTTTTTTGCTTTACGATGGCCAAAATAAATTGCCATCAGATGCAAGTCGTGATTACCAAGCACGCAGCGTAAGCTGTTTCGATGTTGATAGAGGAACTCTAACGTTGTTAAAGAGTCGGGACCTCGATTTATCATGTCACCGGCCACCCAAAGGCAGTCACTTTTGGGATTAAAGTTGACCTGGTCTAAACAGTCAATTAATTCTGCATAACACCCTTGAATGTCGCCTACTGCGTATTGCGTCATAACACTGTCCGAGCATGAATGATCAGCATGGCCTTAAATTATTGAAGTGAGTTAGGGTGAACCAACCCAAAGGGTTTGATAATGGCATTAAAGTCTATGCCCTCAAAACTACGCATTTTATAACTGCCTTCCATAGTGCCAGTTTTTGTTGATAGTATTGCGCCGCTGCTGTAGCGATACGATTCACCAGGTAAAATGTCGGGTTGTTGCCCCACAACGCCTTCACCTTCAATTTCCCTAATTGTGTTGTTGCCATCAGTGATGATCCAATGCCTCGCTAATAGCTGAACGCTATGCTCACTATTGTTGGCAATACAAACAGTATAGGCAAAGGTATATTCAGCAACTTCTTCATTGGATTGTTCAGGAAGGTAGCGAGGCTGAACGTTAACTTCTATACTCTGTTGTAACTTAAGTTGTTCTGTATTCATGGGTCATTTCTACGCTCTGGTTTTTATTGGCACTGTAATTAGCTGGTGGGTGCTGATTCATTAAGAAAGTTAGCAATCTTAACGAAGGCCGTCAATGGCAGAGTTTCTGCTCTGGCCGTATGATTAATGTCAAGTTGCTCTAATTGATCAATGTTTATTAAATGTTTAAGGCCATTACGCAGTGTTTTACGCCGTTGAGAAAAAGCAGCTTTGACAACTTGGTGTAAGACAGTCGGGTTATTGGCAATAATGGGCAATGATTCAAAAGGCTGTAAGCGAACAATCATTGACATCACTTTTGGTTGGGGGTTAAACGCCTCAGGTGGCACTTCAAATAATGGCTCTACTGTGCAGTAATATTGCGTCATAACACTGAGTCGGCCATAGGTTTTTGTGCCGGGTTGGGCTGCCATTCGGTCAACGACTTCACGTTGAAGCATAAAGTGCATATCATTAATGACTCGTTGATGATCGACTTGACTGCATTGCTCGAGTAAATGAAAAATCAATGGGGTTGAAATGTTATAAGGTAAGTTTCCAAACACTCGCAGCGCTTTGTGCCCTTGCTGGCGAAGGCTAACAAAATCAAAATTGAGCGCGTCGATTTGGTGAAGATTAATCCGTGAGTCATGAGCAAATCGACGGTCAAGTTGAGCGGCAAGGTCGCGATCAATTTCAAGTAGATCTAATGAAGCATGCTCGCTGAGATGTTCTACTAGCGGTAAGGTCAAAGCGCCTTGACCAGGGCCGATTTCAATTAAACGATCGTCCACTGCGGGCCCAATGGCGCGAACAATACGGTCGATGATCGCACCATCTTGGAGAAAGTTTTGCCCAAACCGCTTACGCGCTTGATGGGGCACTGCCAACGAATTAAATTGATCCACAATGGGTTACTCTTACAAAGACTGACATAAGTCAATCGCCATATCTATGGCGGCTAATAGGCTGCCGCAACTGGCTTGACCGGTACCAGCTAAATCAAAAGCGGTACCGTGATCTACTGAGGTGCGAATAAACGGTAAGCCCAGGGTGATGTTAACCGCGCGGCCAAAACCGTGAGATTTTAAAACCGGCAGACCTTGGTCGTGATACATGGCTACAACCGCGTCAGCTCCAGACAAATACTTTTCAGTAAACAATGTGTCTGCTGGAAGCGCTTGGCTTAGGCGCATGCCTTTAGCCCTTAATTCGGCTAAGCAGGGCTCAATAATGGTTAACTCTTCATCACCAAGATCGCCATTTTCACCCGCATGAGGGTTTAAACCGCATACTAAAATATTGGGTGAGCTGATACCGAAGTGGTGGATTAAGTCGTGCTGCAAAATAGTAATCGTTTGTTTTACATTATCATAATTAATTGCGTTAGCAACCGCTTTGAGGGGCAAATGTGTGGTGACTAACGCGACTCTGAGTGGGCGCGTCAGCAGCGATTTTATTTGCTTTGACGGTGGATTAGCGGCCAGCATCATTACCACCTTTGGGGTATGAGTTTGTTGGGCGAGGTACTCGGTATGGCCACTAAAAAAAGTATCATCGGTGTGTGCGGACTCACCAGGACACTGCTGTAAATATTGATTAATGAGGTGTTTATTAATCGGCCCTGTTACCAACGCACTGAGTTGTTTTTCGCGGCAAAGGTGAATGGCGCGATCAAGCGTGTTTAATACATAGCCTGAAGCCTGAGGGTTAGCTTTGCCAGGTTCAATGTGAGTCGGCAGTGAAACGGGATCGACTATTAATTTTCCGGCAGTCGAGGGTTGTGCCGGTTGAGACGGATCAAAGATTTTAATTGCTATCGGCAAGTTCAATTGTTTTGCACGCGCTTCAAGCAACTCTGGATCGGCAATCACGACGAGCTCAGCTAGGTGTGCTTGTTGGGCTATTTGGATGGCGATATCAGGACCAATGCCTGCAGGCTCACCCGGTGTAACAGCAATACGAGGAATGTTGCTCATGTTGGACGACCTTATTTAATGTCAACGTAAGCATTATCACGTAAGTCTTGTAGCCAGTTACTTAGCGCGTCATCGTATTTCGTTTCTGCAATAGCCATTCGCGCACGCTGATTGGCCAGTTCAGAGGATAGATCTTTTTCTCGCCGATCAGACACTTGAAGAATATGCCAACCAAATTGGCTCTTAAAAATCGCAGAGGTCTTATCAATGTCAGTGTTAGCCATCATGGTCTCAAACTCAGGCACTAGGGTGCCTGGTTTTGACCATCCTAGATCACCACCAGTTAATGCTGAACCAGGGTCGTCTGAGTACTCTCGAGCTAAAAAAGCGAAGTCCTCACCTGCAAGAATTTTTTGACGGACTTCAGCGGCTAATATTTTAGCTTCATCGACACTGCGAATTTCATTTGGTGCTATAAGTATGTGCCGAACGTTAGTTTCAGTTTGTGTGCCTTCTACACCGCCGCGTTTGGCTAATATATGGATGATATGCAGACCGCTGTCACTGCGAATGGGTTCGCTTATCTCGCCTTCTAAAGTATTTTTAACGGTGCTTTGAAACATCATGGGGACATCACTAAAGCGTCGCCAGCCGAGAGGATTATGCTCGGCATTAATGATTTCTGCTCTATCAGCTATAGCTGAGAAGCCGCCTTTTAATGTCGCTAGAGATTTAAGCTGAATCATTTTTATTTTGGCCGCTGCAACGGTGTCTTTTGACGCCTCAGTGTTTATTGCAAGCAGTATATGATCGATATTGTATTCAATCTCAAGCAATGCTTTGCCTTTTTCTGAGTTCAAAAAATTATCAACCTCGCTTTGGTCAATATTAATTGTCCTAATGACACTGCGTCGTTGTACTTCGCGAATGATCATATCTTGACGGATATTATTTCTAATATCGATGTACGATTGGCCCTGACTTTCGACCGAAAGCTTAAATTCTGTGAGGCTTAAATTATTTCTTGCTGCAATTGAATTCATTGTGTCGTTTAGCTGTTGGTCACTGGTTCGCAAACCTATTTTTTCTGCCCTTTGTAACTGTAAGCTTCTCAATATTCTTTGCTCAAGCACTTGCGCAAATAAAGCATTATTGTCTGGCAGGGGTCGTTTATTTGCAATCAGTCGCTGGTGGACTTTAGCCATCTCATCACGGACTTCACTGGCTAATACGACGTCATCTTCGGCAATAGCAACCACCTGCTCAATCACTTGATATTCTGCATAAACGGCAGGGCACAGTGTTGAGACAAGAATAAAAATGGTAGGTTTAATGCCGCGTTGGAAACAAAATGGCCTCATCGCCATAATAGCCCCATTAAAGCGAGTAAAGATTGAGATAAATATCTGTGTCATAAATAAACGTACCTGTTATAGGAGCCACACTTAAATTTGGCGGCTTAATATCAATAATAGTGACTGCTTTGCTGGTCATGTGACCGGTAGCCGTCAATTGACTCGCTTAATATTGTATCTGTCTTACTGCCAATACCAAATAAGCCTTTGAGTTCTATTTGTAAAAAAATGCTGCGATCACGTCGGCGGTCTTGATCGTCATAACGGTACAGGAGTGCATCGCGATAAATAACTTTCCAGCGCACACAACAACTGTCAAAAGCAAGCCCAGCGAGAGTCTCATTGCTCCGTTTTTGTTCAATGTCGTATTGGTATCGACCGATCAGTGACCATCGAGGGTTAAACTCTTTGATAAAACTAATATCGGCTTGTTCAAGCGTTTGCTCTAACAAAGAAGATTGCTGGCTAGCTCGACGATAATGATACCCCATATTGACAATATTACTGGAATTTTCTTGCTCTCGATACGCCAGTTGCCAATGGCCTTCTACCCATTTTTTTTGATGTGGATTCCAGTTAAGGCTAAGAGAGCCTTGCCATTCCGGCGTCAGAGTGGTGCTGAATTCACCAACAAGAGCTGAACTTTCTTCATTGTTTTCGCCGGGCCAAATTTGCTCAAGCGGTTCATTTATTTGATTATTGTTACTTTTAAGATAAAAAATTTGACCGACAGTTAATGCCATTGTTTCATTGCCTATAGCATCAAAACGACGGTGGTTTAAGTAAAGGGAGACTTGTTCTGTGTCGACTAAATAGTCATAGCCACTCAAGGGTGAGCCTGCCAACAGTTGATCAATGGTAAAGCGCATCGGTTCGCTGTCTAGCCCGCCACTAAAGGCGGCGGTGAGCGGGTAGTTTTTTTCAGCGTCGCGATATAAGTAAAGTAAACCGGGTGACAATACTTTTTGCCCGTCGTTACTTTCAAGTAGCAGGTCTAATTTAACCGCCGCTTGTGGCGCCGAGTGACTGAATGTCTGTTGGTCCGTACTGACACCCGTTTCATCGTCAAGTTCGACGCGATAACTGAGGTGTTGAACGCCTATAGAAGGGCTCATGCGGATGCCAGACCACTGCATAGGCAGGTCAATGTTGAACTCGCCAAATCGCCGGTAGATGTCGGCACGCTCTTGTTGCTCAAAATAACTTTCTTGCCATCGGCCGCTTGCAGCTAAATTAAATGGGCCATGAGATGAGTCAAAGGCGAGGTACCATTCAGGCACTTTTTCCAGTGGTTGTTCACCGGCCTGTGTATTACCTGACGGCTCTTTAATTAATGATTGATAGTGCTGAAGCTTAATTCCAGCTGAAAATTGTTCGCCATAAAAATTGAATTGTGCGCGCTGGTGTAGGTGACTGCTACGGCTAATACTGAGGCTACTGCTATTAAGATCACGCAAGTAATCGCTATCACTGCTGCGCACAATGTCAACCTCACTAAAAAGGTGCTCACCCCATTGCCCTTGCTCTTGAATGTTGAGCAACCAACGTTTACCGTTTGCGTGAGTGTTATTGCTTTGTTGTTGACTGTACACTGGGTCATTGTCAAGGTAAGCCAAGTCAATATTCCACTGGTCAAATTGATTGAGCCAACGTGCGTTGCCTTGGGTAATGTAACCGCGTTTAGCATGATAACGCGGTGAAAAAGTCGCATCCAAATGAGGTGCAATATTAAAGTAGTAAGGGACACTTAGATCAAGGCCATTGTTGCTGTTGGATATATTTGGAAATAAAAGGCCTGACTGCCGCGCATTGCCAATAGGAAACTGGGTGTACGGGAAATAAAAAATGGGCAAGCCATGAATCGAAAGTTTGGCTTGCTTGGCATAGCCTTGGCCTTTGGTGGTATCGAGTGTTAATTGCTCTGCACTCAGTAACCATAACTGATTGTCGGGTTGGCATCGGGTAAAGCTGCCTTGTTCAATGGTTAAGGTATTATCAGCGGTACGGTTAATTATCGTTGCTTCACCACGCAAATGGCGTTGATGTAAAACGTAATTGGTTTCTTGCATGGTCGTGCTGTGTTCGGCAATATCGAAAACCGCCGATGCGCTGCCAAAAGCCGCTGACGGGGTGCGAACAATGACATTGTCGGTTAATACAAGGCGTTGTTGGTCGGCATCGTAGCTGGCCTCTTTTGCCTGTAACGTCATATTATCGTATTGAATTAATACATTGCCGCTAAACAAAAGTTTGTCAGCCTTTATAGCGCTGGCGTCTGCGCTGGCTTGCAAGCCCTCAACCTTTGAATTCTCTGCGGTTTGCAGGGGATTAACATAAAGCCCCCCGCAACGAAGGTGGTCAGTCGATGTTGCCATGAGTGATTTGTTGACTGCATGCCAGTCTTGCTGAGCTAGGTCACGGTAGTCGGTAAGCGCTTCGCCACCGCTGTCGATCGATTCCACCTCAGCCCGGAGGTTGTGGGCGATGCCTGTTGAGCATAAGCCGATCAGTATCAGCAAAATAAGACCGCGCATATTCGCGTGCAAGGCGAATTTTACTGGTGAAAAGGTGCTTGGTAATGCCACAATAGCCATTCAATCGTAACCCCTGAATATTGGTCTTTTAATAGCGACCCATGATGCAGTTGAATAATAAAGCATTCTGCCTCGGTATTCTAAAACCAAGCATGTTCTTATGACCGATATTGAACGCAATTTACCAGAATTTGACCCCCGTTTTGTTCAATTACGGCATTGGGCTAATTCTGTTGTTGAAAATTTACCCAGTTATGCCCCTGATAACGAAGCTGCGGCGGTATTTATCGATTGGCAAGTGGTCACCGGGGATGCCAGCGCACGGCGTTACTTTCGCGCGAGTTATCTTGATCAGTCCTTCATAGTCATGGACGCACCCCCGCCACAAGCAGCGCTTGATTCATTTATAACTATTGCGGCAATGCTCCAGGCCAGTGGTCTGCATTCGCCACAAATATTTGCTGAGCAGCCTAATGCGGGTTTTTTGTTGCTCGAAGACTTGGGTGAGACATTACTCCAGTCATTACTAGCCGTTGATCGTGGCCAGTGGTTATTTGATCAGATTAGTCCCTTATTGGCGGTGATGGCCGATAAGACAGCGACGGATGGCTTGCCGATTTACAGCGCCTCATGCCTGCAGGCCGAGCTTGATTTACTGCCTCAATGGTTTGGCCAGCGCCATTTAGGTGTCAGTTTCAGTCCATCACAGCAGGCCGATTGGCAATATCTCTGCGACCAGTTAATTACTAGTGCAATGGCGCAACCCCAGGTGTTTGTTCACCGCGACTTTCATAGCTGCAATCTCCATCAATTACCTGATGGCAGCGTGGGTATCATCGACTTTCAAGACGCGGTTTTGGGCCCCTTGAGTTATGACCTGGTTTCCTGGCTGTGGGATCGCTACATTACCTGGCCAAGATCCGAGCTTGAAGCGTGGATTGAACAGGCAAGGCTTGTTGTGGCACCTACTATAGGCGCGGGCCAATGGCTACGACAGTGCGAGTTCATGGCGTTGCAACGCAACTTAAAAATTATCGGCATCTTTGCTCGGCTTCATTATCGCGATAATAAACAAGGTTACTTGGCGATGGCCCCGCGTTTTATTGATTACGTGCTCGAGCTTTTGCCGCGGTATCCCGAGTTCGGCCCAGCGAGTGATTGGCTGGTACCGTGGCTACAAGCGCGATGAAAAAGGCCATGATTTTAGCCGCTGGTCGAGGTGAGCGGATGCGACCGCTGACCGACCATTTGCCTAAACCTTTGGTTGAGGTGCAAGGAAAGCCATTAATTGAACACCATATCGAACGATTAGCGGCGGTCGGCGTTGAGGACATCATCATCAATCACGCCCATTTAGGGCATCTTATCGAGGCGCAACTGGGCGATGGCCATCAATGGGGGATTAACATACATTATTCGGCTGAAAATAGCGGTGGGCTAGAGACGGCCGGAGGCATTATTCAGGCGCTGCCACTGCTTGGTCATGCGCCTTTTGTAGTGGTTAATGGTGATGTATGGACTGATTTTGATTTTTGTCGTCTGCTGGGTAAGTCGCTTGAACCGTCTTGGGCACACTTGGTGCTGGTCGACAATCCAGCGCACCACCCCAGCGGTGATTTTGCTTTACTCGCTCAAGGCGCTGTCTCTGAAAGCGCGGTTGAGGCGCCGTGTTCGGGTCTTTTAACTTACAGTGGCATCGCCCTTGTGTCGCCAGCTTTGTTCGCTTCAGTGCTTCCGTTCGCGGGTCGTTTGGCACTCGCACCATTATTGTGCGAGGCCATGCGTGCGGGGCGAGTGACTGGCGAGTATTTTAGCGGTGAATGGGCGGATATTGGAACCCTCGATAGATGGCATGCACTGCAGGCTAAACTGGCTGAATAGCCCCGGTATTTAATCATAAATTATTGTTTTTATTATATATTTTTTTTAAATTCAGAGGCAGCCCACTCTCGAATTCGACGACTGCTGTACCGAATTGCCGCTTCGCCAGAGGGCGGGCTAAATTGTCGGTAATTTTTGCCGAACCCAGCCAGCTGAAACTGACGTTGGCGATTAATTTTATCGTGACGGGACAAGCCTGACGGCAAAATGTCTAACAAGGTGATTTGACTCTGTGCGAGTTGCTGCAGTTTTTCTCGAGGTAATTGCGACGAATGAAGCTGCCACAGCACTAAACCGCTGGTAATATCAGACCGAGCAATGGCTGTCTCAATGGCTATTTGAACCGATAAGCGGTCAGCAATGAGCGTTGTCGATCCGGCGCCATCTGCCATGGCATAATCTATGGCCTGATCGGCTCTTTGTAACCCTTCTTGGTGACGCTCGTCGTTTTTCAATTGATCGTTTTGCGTGCGGTTTTGCACGGGCAATGCGGCCAATAAACAACTCCAGCCACTATGGGGCAATTCGTTGTACAGCGTTTTAAGCAGTCCGCCGTCAGCCATATGAGAGAGCTGGCCTGGGAGCAAGATAATAGCCATCTGAGTTGCATTGATTGCGGGTCGATAAAGGTTTAAAAATCGATGCCCCGCACTTTCTAGCCACACAATTTCATTGGGATCTGCCGCAACCGACAAGGCCTGCATCGTTAAATCGTTAGTTCTTCGATCATCATCGATCGCAATGCGCGAGGCATTTTTTTCGTTTCCCCAACTGTAAATACTGCTTAGAGCCAGCGAAAGCGCAACGATTGAGGCGATAAAAATCGCTATCAGCGCGTCTATTTGAGCGGCAAACCGTTTTAAATAGGTGCGAATCCAGTAAATAAGTGTGCTATTCGATCGAGCCATAGTTCAGTAAAATCTCCAAAGATGAATCACTGGGATCATCTTAGCGCAAAAAGCACCACTTACCCAGATCGCTTATTTAACAGGTAATGCCCATGATGGACTTTAAAATCGCCCCGTCTATTTTGGCCGCTGATTTTGCACGGCTAGGGGAAGAGGTGGACAGAGTATTGGCAGCGGGTGCCGATATTGTGCACTTTGACGTGATGGATAATCATTACGTGCCGAACTTAACTATTGGCCCGATGGTTTGTAAGGCACTGCGCGACTACGGCATCACAGCGCCTATTGATGTGCATTTAATGGTAAGTCCCGTTGATCGCATTATTGGTGACTTTGCCGAGGCCGGAGCAAGCTACATCACGTTTCATCCTGAAGCCAGCGATCATGTTGATCGTTCACTGCAACTGATTAAGAACGCGGGTTGCAAAGCGGGGCTGGTGTTTAATCCTGCAACCACTTTGGATGCAGCCAGTTACGTGATGGATAAGATCGACATGCTGCTACTGATGTCAGTTAATCCTGGATTTGGTGGTCAATCATTTATTCCTTCGACCTTGTCAAAACTGGCAGAGGCGCGCGAATTAATTGATTCTGTGGGTCATGATATTCGTTTAGAAGTTGATGGTGGAATTTCGGCTAAAAACATTGCCGAAGTTGCGGCAGCGGGCGCCGACACATTTGTTGCGGGGTCAGCGATCTTTAAGCAGCCCGACTACCGCGTGGTTATCGAGCAAATGCGGGCTGAACTGGCCTCACTGCAATAAAGTCATAAGTCATGCCCTAATAATATGAAGGCCGCGGGGCTGAGTTAATAGCAAACTGACGCATGAACATACTTAATTCTAGCGACGTCGCCCGTATTTCACACGCTTAAAGTTTCGGTATTGGCGGCCCCATCAGGACTGCTTAGGGGCGGATGGGTGCTTGCAGTGTGTGGTGGGGTATGACGCACGATTGTTTGAGCGCCATCGCATTTGGCACAGTGCTAGAGGCACACTTGCCGATTAAGCGCTAGCCGATGAGGACGCATTTTGGCCGTTTTGATGCCAAAGATATCGGCACCGTCAAAGCACTTAAATTGAGGGGCAAGACGGTTGAGCTGATGAACAAGGTGCGTGGGTTTGGTGTCATGCTGCGAAAAGCGATCATGGGCACCGCTATTAGCGGCAAGGCCTGTACTATGGGCGGAGCATTGCCTTGGCGATGGGTATTTGGCACGAGACTGACGGCTTTAAAAGAATACGTAAGAAGGCCGTAATAAACGTCTTGCGAGTCGGGCTGACTGCGCTACAATAGACGGATAATTATTATAAATTATCTGGACAAATAGCGTGGTGAATAGAGTAGAAAAGAAAAGTAGTGGGCGACGATGGCGCTGGCAATAATCGATGAGTCATGTTGATATCGCTTGAAGGCGATTACTATTTTTTGCACTGAAACCAATACATTGACAGTCTGGATCCACCATGAATCTTACCCTTGAAAAATTTACTGATCTGGCCCGAGCAGGTTATAACCGTATACCGGTTAGTCGAGAAGTACTGGCCGATATGGATACCCCTCTCAGCGCCTACCATAAGTTAGCGGCAGGTCCATACTCGTATTTATTTGAATCAGTGCAAGGCGGCGAGAAATGGGGGCGTTACTCAATCATTGGTTTGCCATGCCAAACTATTTTAAAAGTCTTTGAAGAAGTCATTACTGTTGAGCACAACGGTAAGGTTATAGAGCAGACCTCGATGGCAGACCCGCTGATTTTTGTTGAGCAGTTTCAACGACGTTACCGTGCCCCTGTGTTAGACGGTTTACCCACTTTTTTTGGTGGTTTAGTTGGTTATTTTGCCTATGACACCGTCCGCTATGTCGAGCCTAAATTGAAAGCTTCCACGCCTAGCGATGAGCTGGGTACACCTGACATATTATTGATGGTGTCTGAGCAAGTGCTGGTGTTTGATAATTTAGCCGGAAAGATTCATATTATTAGTCATGCTGATCCCAGTGTGGAAATAGCCGATACAATTGAACAGCAAGCGGCATTAGCATTACAAAGAGCGAGTGAGAGAATTGATGCGTTAGCGGCGAAGTTACCCATGCCGGCTAAACCCTTGCCGACTATTGGACTTGCCGGTGTTGAGACCAATCAAACGCCAACATTAACAGAGAGCGATTTTAAATCGGGCTTCACTCAGGCAGATTATGAGCAAGTGGTCGAAAAAATTAAGGCTTATACCTTGGCCGGTGATGTGATGCAGGTGGTTCCTTCGCAGCGAATGCGCGCGCCCTTTACTGCGCCGCCGTTAAATCTCTATCGGGCTTTGCGCGGCTTGAATCCTTCACCTTACATGTACTTTTTAGATCTCGACGGGTTTCAAATTGTAGGCTCTTCACCAGAGATACTAGCCCGTGTCGAAGATCAGTTAGTCACTGTGCGGCCTATCGCGGGCACTCGACGTCGCGGCTATGATGAAACAGAAGACCGGGCATTAGAAGCAGAGCTATTAGCTGACCCCAAAGAGATCGCCGAGCATTTAATGCTGATTGATCTTGGTCGAAATGACGCGGGCCGTGTTGCTGAAATTGGCAGTGTTAATTTAACCGATAAAATGATTGTTGAGCGTTATTCACATGTCATGCATATTGTGTCTAATGTAACGGCAAAAGTTCGCCAAGATTTAACCGCTATTGATGTTCTTAAAGCGGTGTTGCCAGCAGGAACCTTAAGTGGTGCTCCTAAGGTACGCGCGATGGAAATTATTGATGAGGTCGAGCCCGTTAAGCGTGGCATTTATGGCGGCGCCGTGGGCTATATCAGCTGGCAGGGTAATATGGATACTGCGATTGCTATTCGCACAGCGGTGATTAAAGACGGGGTATTAAATGTTCAAGCTGGGGGCGGTGTTGTCGCCGATTCAATCCCTAAGCTCGAGTGGAAAGAAACCATGAATAAAGCGCGTGCCATGTTTCGTGCTGCGGCTTTAGCCAGCCAGAAAGAGGAGTCATCGTAATGCTACTCATGATTGATAACTACGATTCTTTTACTTACAACGTGGTGCAATATTTGGGAGAGTTAGGTGCCGACGTTAAAGTGGTGCGCAACGACGAAATAAGCTGTGCTGAAATCGCTGACTTAAAACCGACTAAAATTGTCATTTCTCCCGGTCCTTGTACGCCTAATGAGGCCGGCATTTCGCTGGCGGTGGTTGAGCAGTTTTCTGGAGTTATTCCGTTGTTGGGTATTTGCCTGGGTCATCAAAGTATTGGTCAAGCGTTTGGCGGTCAAATTGTCCGTGCGCGAGCGGTAATGCACGGCAAGACGTCAACAATGCATCATCATGGCAACGGTGTCTTTAACGGGTTAGGGCAATCTTTTACTGCAACGCGTTACCATTCTTTAGTCGTTGATAAAGACAGCTTGCCTGATTGTTTTGAAATCACAGCATGGACGCAACATGACGATGGCACGGTTGATGAAATTATGGGTCTGCGGCATAAAACGCTTGCTGTAGAGGGCGTTCAGTTTCACCCTGAGTCAATCTTAAGCCAGTACGGTCACGAACTGTTACAGAATTTCCTTCAAGCCGACGAGTAAGATACTACGATGAATATACAACAGGCCATTGAAGCTGTGATCCAGCAGCAAGACCTTAGTGGTGAAACTATGGAACATGTCATGCGCACCATTATGACGGGCGAGGCTACTCCAGCGCAAATTGCCGGTTTGCTCGTGGCTTTACGGATAAAAGGCGAAACCGTTAATGAGATTGCGGCGGCTGCGACAGTGATGCGAGAGTTAGCAACCGCTGTTCATGTTAATGGTGAGCATCTTGTTGATATCGTCGGCACTGGCGGTGATGGCGCTAAACTATTTAATGTCTCTACTGCCAGCAGTTTTGTTGCAGCTGTTGCTGGCTGTCAGGTTGCCAAGCACGGTAACCGTTCGGTAAGTAGTTCTAGCGGTGCAGCGGATGTGTTAGAGGCTGCGGGAGTGCGTTTAGATATCACTGCTGCGCAAGTAGCTCATTGCATTGACCAGGTTGGGGTTGGCTTTATGTTTGCCCAAAACCACCACGGTGCAATGAAGCATGCGATCGGTCCGCGTAAAGAATTAGCGACCCGCACGTTATTCAATGTGCTTGGCCCAATTACAAACCCAGCCGGTGTTAAGAATCAATTACTGGGAGTGTATTCGGCTGACTTAGTAAGACCCATTGCTGATGTGCTAAAGCAGTTGGGTAGTGACCATGTTATGGTGGTTCACTCAGTCGATGGTCTTGATGAGATTAGCTTGGCGGCTGAGACTCTGGTAGCCGAGTTGGTCAACGGAGACATCACCGAGTACCGAATTTCACCGATTCAGGTGGGTATTGAACCAGCGGCTATTGAATGCTTAGCGGTGACTGATGCTAAGGCCAGCTTTGATTTAATTAAATCAGTTCTTGGAAAGAAAAAAAGCGCGATTACACCCACCCAGCAAGCCGCTGCCGACATTATTTCATTGAACGCCGGTGCAGCCATTTATGTTGCAGGTCGTGCAGATGACTGGCAACAGGGTGTGACGATGGCGCAAGACATCATAGCTGCCGGCACGGCATTTGAAAAAATAACGGAGCTTGCAGACTTCACCGCCATGTTAAAGTCTGCCGAGTAGCTTTTGCGATTCCTTTGATCAATATAAGATAAAATTTATGAGCACAGAAACACGATCAACTACGCCCACGATTTTAAGAAAAATACTGAATCGTAAGCGAGAAGAAATTAGTTTGCGGAGTACACGGCGTAGCCTTAATGCGCTAGAGGGGATGATGGCTGATGCAGACAGCTGCCGTGGTTTTGTGAGCGCCATGCAATCTGCACTTGAGCGGCAAGGCACTGCTGTGATTGCTGAAGTTAAGAAAGCGTCCCCTAGTAAAGGCGTGATTCGCGAAGATTTTGATCCGGTTGCCATCGCTAAAAGTTACCAGCTTGGCGGCGCGGCGTGTTTGTCAGTACTGACAGACGTCGATTTTTTTCAGGGTTCAGACAGTTATTTGCAGCAGGCTCGTGCGGCTTGCACGTTACCGGTGATTCGTAAGGATTTCATTATTGATCCGTATCAAATTTATGAAGCGCGTACTTTAGGTGCCGATTGTATCTTATTAATTGTTGCAGCTTTAAATGATCGCCAGCTTGAGCAACTCAATGCCTGCGCTAAAAAGCTCGGCATGGATGTGCTAGTGGAAGTGCATAGCCGCGAAGAATTAATGCGCTCTTTGCCCTTGGGCAATACTCTGGTCGGCATCAACAATCGCGACTTGCATCATTTCGACACTGACTTAAATAATACCTATCAATTGTTGGCCGATATTCCTGCCGACCGAATCGTGGTCACCGAGAGCGGTATTCATAACCCTGCCGATGTTGCGGCAATGAGAGAACATAAGGTCAACGCGTTTTTGGTCGGTGAATCGTTGATGCGGGCAGAAGACCCGGGCCGGCAGTTAAGTGAATTATTTTTTTCGGGCCAATAAGCAAAAAAGGGCTTGCTCAACAATGAGAAGCCCCAAGCTTGCGCAGGAATGTACTGGAGTATGATCAAGCGCTAGAGAATAGTCATCGGTTAGCGGGTGCCGAAAACCACCATGGTTTTACCTTTTACACCGACCAACCCTTTTTCCTCCAAATCTTTTAAGACTCTGCCCACCATCTCGCGTGAGCAACCGACAATCCGGCCAATTTCTTGACGAGTGATTTTGATTTGCATGCCATCGGGGTGAGTCATGGCATCGGGTTCTTTTGTCAGATCTAATAAGGTTCGCGCGACACGGCCTGTGACATCTAAAAAGGCCAGATCACCGACTTTGCGTGTGGTTTTTCTGAGGCGCGCTGCCATTTGCTTGCTGACAGAGAGCAATAGCTCTGGGTATTGCTGCACTAATTCATGGAATTTACTGTAACTGATTTCTGCCACTTCACAGTCACTTTTAGCCCGAATCCATGCACTGCGTGGATCTTCTTGATCAAACAAGCCCATCTCACCAAAAAAATCGCCATCATTAAGGTAGGCCACAATCATTTCTTTACCATCGTCGTCTTCAATGGCAACTGTGACCGATCCTTTGATTAGGTAGTACAGCGTTTGAGACGTATCACCGGCAAAAATGATGTTACTCTTATTGGCGTAACGCCGTCGATGGCTGTTAGCGATCAGTACCTCGGCATGTTCGATGTGTGGGGTTAATGGGATAGCATTCACAAAGGATCTTCCTGTTACAGCGGATATGTTTGAGTAGTTATGTGTTGTGGCTTGCATAATAGTTTAATCACCTGCGTTGATGAGAACAAAGTTTATTGTGTTGTTAGATCAATTATTACCCATAAAGCGCAATACGCCAGTAAAATCTGTTTAATATGTGAACTGATAGACTAATTTTTAAACTTTCAATCGGCTTGCTTGTCGCGTCATCGCCACGTCACTGACGAGTTGATGCGCCACATTTTGGTACAAAACCCACGATACTGCGTAATAATCCATGATGAAGCCTGTTATTGAAGGCTCGCTGATCGTCAAACTAAGGCATACAATGTGGTTGGCCATTCTTAGCCAATGGTCGATAAATAATAGCTCTTTACATAACGAGGAAGTGTATGAAAGCCAGTGTTCATTGGACCGGAGAAGTCAGTTTTAAGGCAGAGTCTGAAACCGGTCACAAGGTTCAGATGGACGGCCCTGCCGATCAGGGAGGCGAGAATCGTGGTCCCCGCCCCATGGAAATGCTCTTGATGGGTTTAGGTGGTTGCGCGTCTTTCGATGTCATGTCGATGCTAAAAAAGGGCCGCCAGCAAGTGACGAGCTGTGTGGCAGAAGTCGAGGCTGAGCGGGCTAAGGCCGTGCCGGCAGTGTTCACCCGTATTCATTTAACTTTTGTGGTAACCGGCCATGATTTAAAAGAAGCCCAAGTGAAGCGAGCAGTGAGCCTATCGGCAGAAAAATATTGCTCGGCATCAATCATGATGGAAAGCGCTGGCGTTGAGGTCACTCATAGCTACCAAGTAGAGGCTGCTTAATGTCCCAGTTACGTGCAGTCAAAGGGCAGCAACCGCCACCGACCGCCGGCATGCGGCACGTTGCTTTGTTTGTTTCTGATTTTAAAGCGGCCTGCTTCTTTTATATCGATTTATTGGGCATGGCGGTCGAGTGGCAACCCGATGAAGACAATATTTTTCTTTGTTCAGGAAACGATAATGTGGCATTACATAATAAGCCTGATAACGTCAAACTCGATGCTGCTTACCAGCAATTAGACCACATCGGTTTTATTCTCGATGTTCCAGAGCAGGTTGACCAATGGCATGCGTTTTTGATGGCGAATGAGATCCGCATGCTCAGTGAACCGCGCACGCACCGTGACGGGGCGAGAAGTTTTTATTGCAAAGACCCAGTCGGCACGGTGGTGCAGATGATTTATCATCCACCAATCTCAGCGGGTGTGCAATAACGACGAAGAGTCACTAAGTCAGGCGGTTTAAATTCGGTAGGTGGCTTTGGTCATTAATTTAGACAGCCCTGTCATCAATATTTTTGACGGTGTGTTAAAGGCGACCCCGCCATGCGCGATGGCTTTTTCGCCGTGATGCTCTTCATCGACAAGCATTTGTTCAAGGATAGCCCGGGTCGAGAGATCATCATCGGGCAACTGTTCTAAATGGTCACGTAAATGCTGACAGACTTGGTCTTCAGTGGCCGCGACAAAGCCTAAACTCCACTTATCGCCTGCCGCACCTGCGACCGCTCCGATACCCAATGATAGGCCATAAAACAGTGGGTTCAAGTAACTGGGACGGCTGCCCAACTGAGTGAGTCGCTCTTCACACCATGCCAGGTGATCTTCTTCTTCCTTGGCCGATTCCTGCATGGCGGCTTTAACCGTTTCTGTCTTTGCAGTAAGGGCCTGGCCCTGATAAAGCGCTTGCGCGCAAACTTCCCCCGTGTGGTTAATCCGCATTAAGCCGCCGATATGTTGTTTGGTTTTAGTATCCAAAGACGCAGAGGGTATTGCGGCTGTGGGAAGGCTGTTTGCCGGTGATGGCCGATGCCCACGAGTACTGCCTTGGCTGACAGTGCGTATCACTCGGTCGAGGCCCATGACCCATAGGTCGATGCCGCTAATGTTTCGCTGTGTGTGTTTTTCAGGTGTCGATGGCATACGGTAAACCGGTCAAGTGGATACAATCAGTGAGTCATATTATAGGCAAATTTATCCCTCGTATGCTATCAATTTAGCGATAAAAGCGTGTTTGTGTTCATTGTTAAATCGCTGTATGGTTCG
Organism: Cellvibrionales bacterium UBA1963; assembly: GCA_002336035.1. Taxonomy (GTDB): domain Bacteria; phylum Pseudomonadota; class Gammaproteobacteria; order Pseudomonadales; family UBA7434; genus UBA7434. The sequence continues at coordinate 9,924 of DDED01000214.1, read as the reverse complement.
CGCTATTGTCAAATCCAAGCCAACATTTAACCCAAGACTGTACATGATGATGAGTTGTTATGCCCCAATCTACTAAAACTGTTGATGTAACCGAATCCAACAAAGCGATGTTGCCAGTAGTGGTGCTGAAAACTAAATCTGACCGCCGCATTAAGCAGGGCCATTGCTGGGTTTATAGCAATGAAATTGATATTGAGCGCAGCCAATTTAAAACTTTTGCCGCTGGCCAGCAAGCGACGTTAGTCAACCCACATGGCTTGGTGCTAGGGAGCGGCTATTTTAATCCTCAGGCGCTACTTTGTGGTCGACTTTACAGTCGTGCTGACCAGCAGCCGCTCGACGCTGCGTTTATACATCGGCAAGTGACGGCGGCATATCAATGGCGACAGGCGTGCTACCAACAACCTTATTATCGCTTAGTGTACGGCGACGGTGATCACTTACCCGGCGTCGTCGTCGATCGCTATGGGGATGTATTGGTCATGCAAATTAACACTGCTGGAATGATGGCGGTGCTTGAGGCTATCGTGATTAGCTTGGTCGAGATTGTCAAACCGAGCGGTATCCTCTTGCGCAATGAAAAAGAAAATACCATTGAGCAGCTCCCTGCCCAGACTGAGGTGGTTTTTGGCGAGGTCGCTGATTTCGTCGACATAACAGAGAATGGTGTTGCTTTTCATGTGCCGGTCGTGGGTGGTCAAAAAACCGGATGGTTTTATGACCATAGAGACTCGCGCGCAGTGTTTGCTCACTACTGTCGAGGTAAGCGAGTCCTTGATGTGTACAGTTATCTCGGTGGTTGGGGCCTCCAGGCCATGTCTAGCGGTGCTGAAAGTGTCACGTGTATCGATAGTTCAGCGTCGGCTTTGGCGCAGGCTGAAGTCAGCGCAATCAAGGCGGGCTTTGATTCGCAGATGCGATTTTTAAAGGGATCAGCAATAGATGTATTAAAGTCTTTGATACGAAAGAATTTAATCTTCGATGTTATTGTGCTTGATCCTCCTGCCTTTATTAAGCGCCGTAAAGATCAGCGCAGTGGTGAGAACGCCTACCACCATATTAATCAGCTAGCGATTAAATTGCTGGCTGAGTCGGGTTTACTGGTCAGTGCGTCTTGTTCGTTGCACTTGCCGCGCGAGTCTTTGACTAAGATTGTTCAGAGCTCAGCTGCGCGCGCAGGAAGGCAGGCGATGATTGTCCATCAAGGCGGCTTAGGTGCCGATCACCCAGTTAACGTGGCAATGCCAGAAATGGATTATTTAAAAGCAATATTTGCTCGTATCGATTAAACGCTTTTATCCCTGAGGCTAATATTTGGCCAGCCCATTTTCAGGGCATGTTGGTGTAATTTTTCATCGCCATCGACAACAACTGGATGACCAACTGCCGATAATAAAGGGAGGTCGTTGTGTGAGTCACTGTAAAAATAGGTCTCTTCGAGTAAGAAGTTATGGCCAGTTAACCAGCCGTTTAGCCGCTCAACCTTGCCTGCTTGAAAGCTAGGTGTGCCGGTTGGTTTACCAGTGTAAACGCCGTCTATAATCTCAGCTTCGGATGCGATTAAGTCATCAACACCGAGTGCTTGAGCAATGGGTCGGGTAATAAAGTCATTAGTGGCGGTGATAATGAGTAAAAAGTCGCCTTTCTCACGATGCTGTTGCAACAATGCATCGGCCTGTTTAAGTCGCATGGGTTCAATGCATTGGCGCATGAATTGGTCGTGTAACGGCGATAGTTGTGCCGGTGTTTTTCCTGCTATAGCGGCTAATGCAAATTGCAGATACGCATCGATATCTAGGCCGCCGGTGCAATAGGCCTGGTAAAACTGGTCGTTTATCTGCTGGTGCTTTTGTGCATCGACATGGCCATTAGCACAGAGGAACTCCCCCCAAGCATGGTCGCTGTCGCCAGCCAATAACGTATTATCAAGATCAAAAATTGCCAACGTTGAGGCTGAGTTTGACATAATCATTCCTTGAGGCAATAAAAAATCAGTTTTGCTGCAACGTTTATCATTGCGATGAGTCTGATAAAAAAAGAACCAGTTTATCGGCATTCAACGCTGAGACCAAGTACCGGCAATAAGTGCGATGATAAATTGTTCGATCAAACCGACAAATCGCTTATTTACAAGGCTTCTGCCGTGACCCAATATTGCTATGTGTTATAGTACCAACAAAAATACAGGAGAGTTAAGCAATTGTTAGATGCGGACGGATATCGACTGAATATTGGCATTGTGATTGCCAATGGAAAAGGTGATGTGCTTTGGGCTAAGCGCGTTCGTCAAGGTGGATGGCAGTTTCCTCAGGGTGGCATGCAAGAGGGTGAGACTCAGCAGCAGGCAATGTACCGAGAACTCGAAGAAGAGACCGGCTTAAAGCCTGAGCAGGTTGAGGTGTGGGGCATGACTCGTGATTGGCTGAGATACCGGTTACCTAAGAAAATGGTTCGGCCCACACAGGGCCAAGTGTGTATTGGCCAAAAGCAAAAGTGGTACTTACTGCGTTTAGTCTCAGACGATTCTGAGATTCAGCTCGATGGCAGCGACGCCCCTGAATTTGATCGCTGGCAGTGGGTCAGTTACTGGTATCCACTCAACCAAATTATTGATTTTAAACGCGACGTTTATCAGCGCATGTTAAAAGAGTTGTCGAGCATACATGCTCAAAAAGTGACTCAATATGTTCGCTCCTTGGCGACTAAGTAGCGCCTATGAATATTCTTCAGTCACTGAGTTACATTGTTCAAAAGGTCAATGCTGCGCCTGATTTGCAGTCGGCGCTTGATATTATTGTCACCAATGTCAAAGCAGTCATGGTGACTGAGGTCTGTACCGTTTATTTGGCGGACAAGCAACAGCGGTTGGTGTTTCGTGCAACTGAGGGCTTAAATAAATCGGTGCTTGGTGAGCTTAGCTTGGCTTTGGGCCAAGGCCTTGTTGGGCAGGTCGCGGTTCGAGAAGAGCCGGTCAATACCAGCGATGCGCAGGCGCACCCCCATTTCGAATACTTGGCTGAGATCGGCGAAGACCCTTTTAGTTCTTTTCTTGGTGTGCCTATTATCCATCACCGAATTGTTTTGGGTGTGCTCATTGTTCAGCAAATTCAAAAGCGGCGATTTGATGAAAGCGAAGAGGCTTTTTTGGTTACCGTTTCGGCTCAGTTAGCGGGCTTAATTGCCCATGCGCAGGTAACGGGATTAGTCGATTTGCGGGCCGATGCCAAGGCCGTTAATGCCGAATTCCATGGGGTTCCAGGCTCGTCAGGGGTCGCCATTGGTCAGGCCGTGGTGTTGTCGCCTCCCGCCGATCTTTATGCGGTACCGCGACGCAAAAGCAAAGATGTTTATGAAGAGTTAGTGTTCTTTCGGGCCTGTGTCGCAAGAGTGCGTGATGACATTGCTCAGTTAAGCGTTCAACTGGCTGACCGTTTGCCACCACAGGAATTAGCCTTGTTTGACGTGTATTCTAAAATGCTTGATGCACCGGCTTTGCCTCGCGAAATTGAGCAATTGATTGAAGATGGGGAGTGGGCTCAAGGTGCCGTAGCAAAAATTATACTTGCTCACTTGCAGGCCTTTGAGCAAATGGATAACCCTTACTTAAAAGAGCGGGCCGTCGACGTTAAAGACCTTGGTCGCCGATTGTTAGAATATTTGCAGCAAGCGACTCAAGAGCCCATTGCTTATCCTGATAATGCGATTTTGATTGGCGATGAATTAACTGCCTCGATGCTCGGTGAGTTGCCGCGAAAAAAATTAGCCGGCTTGGTTTCGCTGCGAGGTTCTCGTAATTCACATGTGGCTATTTTGGCGAGAGGCATGGGCATTCCAACCGTAATGGGCGCTGTCGATATTCCCTTTACTCAGGTAGAAAATAGCGAGCTTATTGTCGATGGCTACGCAGGGATTGTTTATTTTAATCCGACAGCTGAGTTATTGGCCAGCTATGAGGACATCGTCGCTGAAGAGCGGTTAGTGTCGCGGGGCTTGGAGGCATTAAAAGACCAAAGCTGCATCACCACTGACGGCCACCGTATTTCGCTGTGGGTTAATACTGGTTTGGCCTCTGATGTGGCGCGATCGCTTGATCGTGGCGCTGAAGGGGTTGGTCTCTATCGTACCGAAGTGCCGTTTATCATGCAGGACCGCTTCCCCAGCGAAGAAGAGCAACGCACGCTCTATCGCTTGCAGTTAGAGGCCTTTGCGCCAAGCCCTGTTACTATGCGCACACTGGATATTGGCGGTGATAAATCGCTCTCGTATTTTCCTATCGAAGAAGATAACCCGTTTTTAGGGTGGCGTGGTATTCGCGTAACGCTTGACCATCCAGAGATTTTTCTCTCCCAGGTCCGTGCGATGATGAAGGCCAGCCTTGGTCTAAATAACTTACGTATTATGTTACCAATGATAAGTTACTTAAACGAGTTAGACGAGGCGCTGTCACTGCTTCGCAGGGCGCATGCTGAACTGATCGAAGAGGGCATAGATGTCGAGTTTCCGCCGATAGGTGTCATGGTCGAAGTGCCAGCGGCCGTGTATCTTGCTGGACAACTGGCTGAGCGAGTCGACTTTTTGTCTGTAGGCAGTAACGATTTAACTCAATACATCTTAGCCGTCGATCGAAATAACCCAAGCGTTGCCGAGCTTTACGATGCTTATCATCCAGCTGTTTTACAGGCTCTGTCGCAGATTGCTAAAGCCGGCATTCAAGCGGGCAAGCAAGTCAGTATCTGTGGTGAGTTGGCCGGTGATCCGGGCGCAGCTATTTTATTGATGGCGATGGGTTATGACTCCCTTTCGATGAGCGCCACCAGTTTGCCAAAAGTTAAGTCTGTGTTGCGCGGTGTGAGTCAGGTCGAGGCACAGGCATTATTGACCAAAGTGTTGAATTTATACGATATTGCCGATATTCACGCCGCTGTCGAGGAGTTATTAGAGGCCAAGGGTATCAGCCGTTTGTTCAGTGAGCGAATTAAGCGACGCCACTTAAATTCATGAGTGTGTTTCTGTACCCCATTATCGGAGCCGTTGCCGGCTTATTGGCGGGTCTGTTTGGGGTCGGTGGTGGCGCTATTATTGTGCCTATTTTGATTTTTATGTTTACTTTGCAGGGCTTTCCTGCAGCGAGCATTGTGCACTTAGCGATTGGCACCTCATTTGCAACCATTGTCATCACTTCTACCAGTTCAGTGTTTGCGCATCATAAGTTGGGCAATGTTAATTGGCCCGTAGTGAAAGCCATGGCTCCTGGGTTGATGGTCGGTGTGGTGTTGGGCTCGACGGTTGCTGCCGGCATCAGCGGTGACGATTTACAGTTACTCGTTGGCATTTTTTTACTCGTGGCGGCGGCTCAACTTTTTAGCGGTGCGCAGCCTAAGGCCGCCTTTGGTTTGCCTTCTCGGGCAGTGCTGGCATTGTTTGGTGGTGTTATTGGCAGTTTAAGCGCCTTTTTTGGCATTGGTGGCGGGACCTTAACGGTGCCGACCTTGACGGCCTGCCGGGAGTCTATGCATGCGGCGGTAGCGACCTCTGGCGCCTGCGGTATGCCAATCGCTTTTTTTGGTGCCTTGACGTATGGTTGGCATGGCGCATCGGCCGAGCTTTTGCCAGCATTGACCACGGGCTATATTTATTGGCCTGCTTTTTTTGGTATCGCCTTGTTGAGTATGCCGTTTGCTAGGTGGGGGGCGGCGCTGTCAACCCATTTATCAGAGCGCCATTTAAAACGATTATTTGCCGTGTTACTTCTTTTTATCGCAATTCAGCTGCTGCTCAGTCGCTAGAATACGTTTAGAATTTGATTGAGATAATTTATGCTCCCTTACCCATCTATTGACCCCATCATTGTGACGATCGGCCCCGTCAGTTTGCGCTGGTATGGGATGATGTATTTAATGGGTTTTATTGCGGCTTACTTTTTGGGTCGGCATCGCAGCAAGCAACCCTGGTCACCTCTGCATGCCGATCAGGTGGAAGATTTGGTGTTTTATGGCGCAGTCGGTGCCGTTTTAGGCGGCCGAGTGGGCTACGTGTTTTTTTATGGTTTTGACCACTTTCTGGTTGACCCACTGTGGCTGTTCCGTATTTGGGAAGGGGGAATGGCGTTCCATGGCGGCCTATTGGGCGTTATCTTTGCCTTGTTTCTCTACGCAAAAAAGCTAGGCCAATCCCTGGCGGCGGTTTGCGACTTTGTAGCTCCCATTGCGCCTATTGGTCTTGGCTTGGGGCGCTTGGCTAACTTTATTAACGGTGAGCTATACGGTCGAGCCACGGACCTGCCTTGGGCGATGGTTTTTCCTTCTGACCCTAGCGCTTTAGCAAGACACCCATCGCAACTCTACCAATGTTTTTTAGAAGGCGTGGTGGTGTTTTTCGTGGTTTATGGTTTTAGTCAGCAACGACGGCCGTTGTGGGCTGTGAGTGGCTTATTTCTTCTTGCTTATGGTTTTGCGCGTTATGCGGTCGAATTTGTCCGGGAACCTGACGCCACCTTGGTGCTGGATTGGATGACAAGAGGCCAGCTTTTATCATTACCGATGATCATCATTGGTGCAGCTATGTTAATATTCAGTTATGCACAGTTTCGTCGACAAGGCTCGTTATATTCAGCTGTGGCCATCAAGACTGAATCAAAAGTAAAGGGGCGGGCTAAGCGCCAGCGAAAGGGCAAAATACGATCGCACAGCGGTAATGATACTCAAAGCGGTCGAAAGAATAAAAAATAGCGATAAGGTTAATTATGCAGCAATATCTCGATTTGATGCGTCACGTGCGCGAAAATGGCGTTTACAAGCACGACCGAACCAATGTCGGCACTTACAGTGTTTTTGGGTATCAAATGCGATTTGATTTGGCGCAGGGCTTCCCAGCCGTGACAACGAAAAAGCTGCATTTAAAATCGATTATTCATGAGTTGTTGTGGTTTTTATCTGGTGAGACCAATATTGCCTACTTAAAGCAACACGGCGTATCGATTTGGGATGAGTGGGCCGACGAGCAGGGTGATTTGGGCCCGGTTTATGGCTACCAGTGGCGATCTTGGCCTACGGCAAGCGGCCAACATATCGACCAAATTGAACGGTTAATTGCTCGCTTGAGGGCTGATCCTGACTCGCGAAGACACATTGTCTCGGCCTGGAACGTTGACTGCATTGAAGACATGGCGTTGCCGCCTTGCCACACTATGTTTCAATTTTATGTGGCGCAAGGGAAGCTTTCTTGCCAACTTTATCAGCGCAGTGCTGATATTTTCTTAGGCGTGCCTTTTAATATTGCTTCATACGCGTTATTAACGATGATGTTGGCGCAAGTACTTGAGCTAGAGGTCGGTGATTTCGTTCATACGTTTGGTGATGCTCACCTTTACGCGAATCATCTTGAGCAAGTTGATCTTCAATTGCAGCGTCAGCCTATGGCGATGCCTATAATGGCGATAAACCCCGAGGTTAAAGATTTATTTACATTTTGCTATGATGACTTTGTTTTAGAGGACTATCAGCATCATCCTCACATTGCTGCGCCTATAGCCGTTTAGTGTGCAGGGCCAAAAGCGGTTATAAAGTAGTCAGTTAGTAGGGCTTTTTGGGCTTTGGTTGACGAAATTGGACTTTATTGAGGCAAATTGGCTGAATCATTATTGTGCAACTCAACAAGATTGATCGAAAAATAGGAATCTAGGTCAATAATGTTCAAGTTTTAACGCTTAATTAACTGAATTACATTGCACGAACTAGCGATATATTATTAAAATGCGCGCCACATACTTTTTTCGCTAATGATCACATTTTTGGCGAAAATAGGTTTTAAATCAAACTGTTTCATCTGCAGATGATGGTTTGATACAAAGTAGTTTCCACATGAAAGATACTGAGACTTTTAATAAACTTGTTCACACATTCGGAAGTACGAATCCCATGGCTATTACTACACTTTATTCTATCAAACGCGCCTATTTCAGGGTTGCGAAAATTGGAATGCTCGTTGGTTCCTCAGTTTGTCTCTTGACGGCTCCGGTTAGTGCCGATCAGCTTGATGATGTTCTCAAAGTTGGTCAGAACAAAGCGGCGGCAGCCCAAAAATCTCAGATCAAGATTGACGGTATTGCTGATCAGACTGATGGCTTACTGCAAAATTATAAACAGGTGAATAAAGAGATTGAGGGTCTAAGGGTCTACAATGCCCAACTTGAAGCTCGCATTCAAAACCAGCTTGATCGTATTGCTGAAATTGATCTGGCTATGTCACAGGTCACGGTCATCCAGCGTCAAATCACGCCTCTGTTGATTAAGATGCTTGACGGGTTAGAAAACTTCATCGGTTTAGATGTGCCCTTCTTAGCAGTAGAGCGACAAAATCGCATAGATAGCTTGCGCGGCAACCTCGATAAGTCTAATCAGACCGTCGCTGAAAATTTCCGTCAAGTGTTAGAGGCGTATAAAATCGAAAATGAATATGGCCGTAAAATTGAGGCTTACGACGCTGCGATTGATTTCAATGGTGATGGCAGCGAACGTAAAGTTGATATGTTTCGGGTGGGGCGAATTGCCTTGCTGTATAAGACAGAAGATGGAAAAGAAGTCGGTCGATGGGATAACCAAAGCCGCACATGGGAGTCCTTAGAAGCGTCAGACTGGGCTGGTTACATAAACACAGGTATTCGTATTGCCCGCAATCAAGCAGTAAAAGATATTCTGCAATTGCCCATTTCAGCGCCGGAGGCTGCTCAATGAAAACTATAATCCAACAATTGAGACGATTGCCGATTGCTGCCGCTGTTGCATTATCACTGCACACAATGCCAAGCGTTGCTCAAGAAAGTGCTAAGTCTCTCGATGAGTTACTTAATTTTGTAAAACAGGGTCAGATCAATGAAGCGAAAGAAAGCAAGACCCGTGAAGCGCGCTTTTTAGCCGAGAAGACCAGCCAAGCAAAAGCATTGTCGAACGCGAAAAAAACGCGCACTGATGAAGAGCGTCGTTCAACTCGACTTGAAAAAACCTTCGATGAAAATAAAGAAAAAATCACTATTAAGCGGGCCGCTTTGAATGAAGCCAAGGGCTCATTGAATGAGTTGTTTGGCCATATCAATTCAACTGCCGGCGATATGCGTGAGAACTTCAACATATCTTTGGTCAGCAGTGAATACCCTAATCGGGGTGAGTTTCTCACCAATTTAATTGAAAAATTAAAAGGCGACGCCTTACCCACAATTGAAGAAATTGAGCGAGTTTGGTTTGAAATGCAGCGTGAGATCATTGAATCTGGTCGCATTGTTCAATATTCTGCGACAGTTGCAACGCCTGCTGGAGATGATATAGAGACGGAAGTCACTCGTGTGGGTTCATTTAACATCGTGACCAATGATGGACAGTACCTAAAATATTCGGGTGATTCGCTGTCAATTTTGCCACGACAGCCAGCCAGCTCTTTTGTCGGTTGGGCTAACGACTTGGCCAACGCCAGCGAAGGTTATGGCCGTTTCGGCATCGATCCGACGGGTCCAACGGGCGGCAGTTTATTGGCGGCATTTATCGACACACCGACATTAGTTGAGCGGTGGCATCAAGGTAAGCAAGTTGGTTACGTGATCACTACGGTTGGTGTTGTTGCAATGCTGATAGCTGTATGGCGTTTTGTGGTGTTAACGTTGGTTGGCACTAAAGTAAATGCGCAGCTTAAGTCATCGACGGCCAGCACTTCAAATCCGCTTGGCAGAGTCTTGTCTGTTGCTGATGAAAATGCTTCGACTGATACCGAGACGCTCGAGCTTAAACTTAACGAAGCGGTACTTAAAGAGATTCCCGCACTTGAGAATTCACTCACGTTGTTAAAGATTATTGCAGCAGTGGCGCCATTATTAGGTTTGTTAGGCACGGTAACCGGTATGATTATCACTTTCCAGGCCATTACTATCTTTGGTGC
>DDED01000042.1 GCA_002336035.1 Cellvibrionales bacterium UBA1963 | reverse complement strand
CCATGTGTGAAGTAGCGGCTGGGGAACAACCAGGTTTTTTGCATGTGTATATGGGCAATTATGCTGACGGTGATTTAGATGCTGTTTATGAACTCATGGCTCACCCTTATACCATTGTAGGTGCAGCGGATGGCGGTGCGCATGTCAACGTTATTTGCGATGCAAGTTATACCACATTTATGCTTCAACACTGGGTACGTGATCGAGAGCGCGGGCAAAAACTGCCATTAGAAAAAGCGGTAAGAATGCTCACGAAAGAACCTGCTGAATTATACGGTTTAACTGACCGCGGCGTGATTGCCCAAGGAAAAAAAGCCGATCTTAATGTCATTGATCATGCACAGTTATCACTCCACTTACCTGTCGTAGTAAATGATTTGCCCACTGGCGCACCACGCCTTCTGCAAACTGCAGACGGTTATGTCGCCACACTGGTGGCTGGCCAAATAACCTGCGCAAATGGTCAAGACACTGGCTTGCGTCCCGGCAGGTTAGTTCGCAGTCGTTCTATGGCCTCATAGGACTATATTAATGGCGTATAAACTGAATGATGAAAATAATAACGCATCAGTACTTTATCTCCGTTGAAAAAAATTAACCAGTGTAAGGCTATATGGCTTTATGACTGGCGAACATGCATGGTTATCATCATCATGAGGCAGAAATAATGACAGAAGAAAAAAATAGCATTATCAATGATCAGGATCTCAATTCAGCCCGTCAAAAATATCAACGAGAGCGCTCAAAACGTATCCGCAGCGATGGCATGAACCAGTTTAACTTCGGCACGGGTGAATTCAAAAGATTTATAGATGACCCTAATGCTGAACCCTCTTTCAGGCGACAACCTATTAACGATGAAGTCGATGTAATTATTATTGGTGGTGGCTTTGGCGGCCTCTTAACCGCTGCAAGCCTTCATCAGACGGGTACAACAAACGTTCGCATTATCGAGCAAGGCAGTGATGTCGGAGGCACTTGGTACTGGAACCGTTTTCCTGGTGCTCGCTGCGATGTCGAATCTTATATTTACATGCCTCTTCTTGAGGAACTTGGCTATATCCCTTCAGAAAAATACGCTGGCGGCCCAGAAATATTTGCTCATTGTCAACGTATTGCCAAAAAATACGGTGTCTATGAAAAAGCATGCTTTCAGACACAAGTCACCGAATTGCGCTGGAATGAGACTAATCAACGTTGGTTAGTAAGCACCGATCATGGCGACACTATGCATTGTCGTTATGTCTGCACATCTAGCGGCATATTACACCGACCAAAATTACCTGACATCTCTGGCATCAATACATTTTCAGGCCATGCGTTTCACACCAGTCGTTGGGACTATCGATATACGGGTGGCGGTCCAAATGAAACCATGAAAAAACTTAACAAACAATGCGTTGCTGTTGTTGGTACCGGTGCTACGGCCATTCAGTGCATACCTAAACTGGCAGAAGATTCCGAGCATCTATATGTTTTTCAACGTACGCCCTCGTCTATTGATGTACGGGATAACAAGCCCACGGATGACAAGTGGGCAGTAGCACAGGAGGAAGGCTGGCAACGTAAAAGAATCAATAATTTCAATGACGTGCTGTCAGGTATCGCCGTAGATAAAAACATGGTTGACGATGGCTGGACATCGACAGTCAACATGATGATGAAGCAAATACAAGAAGACGGAATGCCAGACTCCGAGGCAGCAATGGAGGTTCTCAGCGAAAAAATAGATCTCAAAAAAATGTCAGAAATTCGTCAGCGTGTCGATCAATTGGTTAACGATAAAAAAACCGCTGAAGCGTTAAAGCCATGGTATCGACAGTGGTGCAAAAGGCCTTGCTTTCATGACGAATACCTTGACACTTATAATCGCAGCAATGTCACCCTAGTCGATACTGACGGCAAAGGCATTGAGCGTATTAACAATAATAACATCATTGCTAATGGGAAAAGCTACCCCGTCGATTGCATTGTATTTGCTACTGGTTTTGATTTTTTTGCTGACATTAACCGGCGCCTTCAATGTAAAATCATAGGACAAAACAATGAAGAACTGGCAGAAAAATGGCGAGACGGCGTGGTCAGTCTTTTTGGCATGCACAGCAAAGGCTTTCCTAATTGTTTTATTTTAGGGAATCACCAATCAACAGCAACAGTGAATTTTACGCACACACTTCATGAGCAAGCGCGGCATATTGCGCATGTAATTCAGTATGCCAAGAACAACCAATTCAACGAAGTCAATGTTGAGCAGCAAGCTGAACAACATTGGGTTGAAAAAATATTACAGCAGACGAGCCCGTTACAGGCGATATTTTCTGAATGCACACCTGGCTTCTATAATAACGAAGGCAACCCCGATCAATCTAATCCTCAGAATGGATCGATAGCCAATACCACGGAGTTTTTTGAAATCCTTACCCGCTGGCGTGAGGACGGATCATTCAATGGTTTAATATTTACTTAATACTATTAAAATCATAAGGTGACGTATGAATAAAGCAATTATTGATATTTATTCAACTGACTACCATAATAACCTTTACGAGAATTATGCTGCGCTAAGAACGCATGCGCCAGTTTACTTTGATCAACGACGTAATACATGGATGCTAACGCGATATGATGACGTTCGCGCAGCACTTAGAGATACGAAGCGGTTTAAAAGCACCGGCACATCCCAAGATTTTGTGCCTCAGTTGCAAGCGCTCGATGGCATTCAACATACACGCATAAGAAAAGAAGTCATTAGCGAGTTTTCACAGCAAATAGCTATGAATTTATCGCCCAGAGTCGATCGTGTCGTTGAGACACTCTTTAAAACACTCAATCCATCTTTCACCACCATTAACATATTAACTGATGTTATCCATCAATTGCCCCGTCGAATTGTGTCAGAATTTATGGGGTTTCCTAATCATCTTCGTCAGCGTTGGTATGACCTCGGCGAGCCAATGGTTGGTCTTGATCCAAATAATCCCCAACAGCCATCTGCTACATTATTTCAAGACATGATTGACGTTGTCGATGAAGCCGTCGCCTATAAACGTAAGGACGCTGGTCATGACCTATTGTCGTGGTTAGTAGCGCGAGAAAAAGCGAATGTTTTTACTGCAGACGATGTTGAGTTGGTCGCTCGCACTTTAGGCTTTGCTGCGCTAGATACTACTATTAACTTGCTCGCAAACGGTACGGCATTGCTCGCTAAATTTCCCCTGCAACGTCAGCACTTAATTGATAACCCTGCGCTTTTGGATAACGCAATAGAAGAGATGCTTCGCATTGAGTCTCCCACGCAATCACTTCCCCGACGTTTAGCCAATGACGTTGAACTACATGGGGTTATAATGAAAGCAGGTGACGAAGTCAGTTTATTGTTTGGCGCGGCCAATCACGATCCAGAAAAATATAATCAACCTGATGACTTTGACATTGAGCGAAAAAACTTTGACCATCTCGCATTTGGCTTTGGTTTACATAAATGCATTGGCCAGCACATTGCACGAATTGAAGCACGAAGTTACTTTTCAGCCCTGCTAAAATATCACCCTAACTTTCTCGTGACTTCACATCGATGGATGATTTCACCGTGGGCGCGAGCACACGCTGAGTTACTTCTTTCTCATCCGTGAAGTACAGCCATGATACAAAGACCGACGCCTCTTTTTGTCTGTTTTTTGATCTAAATGCAAGTATGTGCTAGCATTTAGATGATTATTAGTTGAAAGGTTTATAATGTCACCAAATGCATGCTCTGCTGACCCACTCCAGATTACGCCAATCGTACTTGCCGTGATGCTGTTACTCTGTGCCTTTAAGGCCATGAGTCAACCAATTGTTGAAATTGAGACCAATCTCGGAACGATCGAAATTACCCTACATCCTGAGGCCGCCCCCGGCCATGTTGAAAACTTTTTAAACTACGTTAACGACGGCGACTACAGCAACAGTTTTTTTCATCGCAGCGTGCCCGGCTTTATTATTCAGGCCGGTGGCTTTGCCTATTCTAATCAACAGTTCTCATACGTACCTGCGGATCCAGCAGTACCCAATGAATTTAATTTATCCAATCTGCGCGGCACCGTGGCGATGGCTAAATTAGGTAACGACCCTGACAGCGCGACGAATCAATGGTTTATTAATCTAGCAGACAATAGCGGCAGCCTAAACAACCAGAACGGCGGCTTCACGGTCTTTGGCACGGTT
>DDED01000060.1 GCA_002336035.1 Cellvibrionales bacterium UBA1963 | reverse complement strand
CGATCCACTTTAATTATTTGTGCGTCGAGTTCTAAAGAACTCTCGCAACAAGGAGGAACTTTGCTCTTCCAACAACCCACCATAACAATTGATTTTATGGTTAAAAAAATCTTTTTCAGGCAGCCGCAGTTGCGATTTGACCGCACCTGCGCGTGGTTCTGAGGCCGCATAAACCAGACGGTTAATTCTTGCATGCACTAAGGCTCCAAAACACATGACACAGGGCTCCAAGCTTACGAAGAGCTCACAACCGGTGAGTCGATAATTATTTAACGTCTGGCAGGCATTTCGGATTGCGATAATTTCAGCATGAGCAGAACTATCATTACTTAGAATTGGCTGATTAAAGCCGCGGCCAATAATGGTTCCCTGGTTAACGACAACCGCCCCGACCGGCACTTCATTTGCTTGAGCGGCTTCCTTTGCAAGAGATATTGCTACCGACATAAAATAATTATCATTTGCTGAGAAATTACAATGGTTCATAATTAATCTCATTTCTGTGAGAGTAGTTCTTTCTATAATTATCGAAGCATTGTGCCGGCTCACTTGACAGCTCAAGATTATGTTTAAACAAATCATGATCATGTCTGACTTGATAAATTTCAGCGAGAGCAATAAAGAAATTTTCGAGTGAAGTAAAGTCAGAGACACTTACTAAATTTTCAGTACTAATAGTGCATTGCTTAATGCCAAAAAAGAGTTGCGCAGCCGTGACAATTTGTTCTGCACCACGGATTTTTCCTGGATAAGAATAGCCCGCAATATGGGGAGTAGAAATATCTGCCCGACGACAAAGATCCCATGAAATATTGGGTTCATTCTCCCAGACATCTAAAGCAAGGTTTAGAGACTGGCCATTGTTAATACAGGACAACAATGATTTATTGTTAATGACCGCGCCTCTGCTGGTATTAACCAGTAGACAGTTATCATTAAGCTTTCTTAGCTCGTCATGATCAAAAAAATGCATGGTAGAGTGGTCACTGTCAACCGTAAGTGGCACATGCAAAGAGACGATATTGCAGTTAAAAATATCGTCTAAATCATTGACCTGCTGTGGTATCTTCAGAGAGACAAAGGGGTCGTAAATAACAAAGTTAATGTTAAAGTGATCAAGGCAATTGGCTAAGCGGCGGCCTACGTTTCCTGCACCAATAATCCCGACGGTTTCGTTAAACAGTTCATCATAATGATAATAACGGGCTATGCATGACATAACATAATCGACAACAGCATTTGCATTAGAACCAGGAGCATGAGCGTATTTAATCCCAGCATTTTCTAAATAATCAATGTCTATATGATCTGTGCCTATGGTTGCACTACCGACAAAGCTAACATTCGAGTTTTGCAATAATGCCGAGTTAACAGCAGTAACTGATCGAACGAATAGAATGTCGATGTCAATCAGATCTGTAGCGCAAATTTCACGCCCTGGACGTGTTTTAATCGATGCCCAGTGCCCGCAAAGAAGTTCAAGTCCAGGAATGTTTTCATCCGCTAAAATATTTAAGGCATTCATTTTAAGCTAACCATTAAAAGACTTTTCAACATTTTTAAACCTCGCTTTGGTAACAGGACCGAAGCGCTGTTAGAAAGATGTTAGCACGCCTTGGCAAATTGATTGGCTCGAGCTGATTGGCTTTTTCCTCCACTTGACGCTCAAAACGATTAATTTCTATCAGTTCAACACAAAAATTATCGATACTAACCTGAAACGAATAACGACAGGCTCTTGAAAATAATAATTCTATAGCTTGAGGAACCAGCTCAACAGACTGAAATTTCGCTTGCTGCATTGTGTCTCTTGAATCTCCATCATACCAATAACCAAAGTCAGTTAACTGACGGCGCTTATCACTTGCAATGCACCAATGCGCAACTTCATGAAGCGCGCTGGAGAAAAAGTCTTCTCGATAAAAAATCGTATTGAATGAATGGTCTACACTTGCCGGTTGATAAAGCGGTTCATTTGCCCCACCGACTAATAAAGTGTTGAATTTATCATCAAAGCAACGCTTAAAAATGAGCTCAAGGTCATGTGCCAGATGTATCGTATCAGCCATGATCACTCTGCACTTTTCGTTGCTTTTTCTTAACCCAGTAAGTGTAAATGTCAGCTTCTTTATGCCAGTACAAAAGAGGGTGATTAAGATGCTCACAGAAGTTAAGCACGTCTCTCTCGGTTGAAGAATCCGTCGCTAGTACTTTAATCAGTGCGCCTTCATTAGCCTTGCGAATAGTGTTATGCAAGAGCATCACTGGCTCAGGACAGAGCAGGCCTCGCGCGTCGATTAAGCTGTATTCTTGCGACTCTAACTCGCTCAGTGAGAGTGTATGGGCCATGCGGCATTCACTCCGTTAACAATTTGAGTTCTGCAAGCTGCCTTGCATCAATAATATGGCATCGCTCTAGAACCGGATCAAATACAATGGACACTTTACCTTTTTCAAGCATCGCTTTAGCTTTGCTCATTTGCTCAGTAACACTGTATTCATAAAAACCATAATTAGTACCCTCGCGGGTAATAAATTCCTCTAAAATACTGTCCAACGCTGTCGGAGATAACTGGTTAAAAGGAATCTGAATTAGTGAGCCTGCACTTGAAGTTGACTCGTTATCTATATGTTTTTCCATACCTTTTATACCTAGGCAAAGTTGAATTTAGGCTAAATCAATCATCACATTATAATGTAATTATCGGGATCTTCCTATGCGTTATGATTATTCGTAGCGAGCATAGTGAATATGCCATAACAAAAAAAATAATATAAGTGGGGCTTTATGTTAACTAAAATTATCTGTAGTTTTATTGCTAGTGATAGGCCGGGTTTAATTGAAATGCTTGCTGATACGATCAGCCTCTCAAATGGAAGCTGGCTTGAAAGTCGTTCCACAAAATTAGCAGGACAGTTTGCAGGCATTGTCAGAATAGAAGTATCAGAAGATGACAAAGAGCAATTAATCCGCGCGTTAATGCACCTCAATAAACGTAATGTCATGGTTCAAATAAGTGATAGTCAATTAACACATGACTATTATACTGGCTTAGATACTCAAGATAATGCCTTACAGCTTACGGTGCTAGGAAATGATAGGCCAGGCATTATTTTGCACATTAGCCAGGCCTTAGCCAGCGCAAATATTAATGTTGTTGATATGGAAACTTTTATTACCAGTGCCGCTATGAGTGGTGATAGTTTATTTAATGCTAAATTAACACTGTGTGATAAAAACACCTACGATATAGCAACTCTTGAAAAGCAACTTAACTCGATTGCGCTTCGTTTAACACTCGAGATAGACCTTGATACCGAAAATTAATCATTTTTCTTTATTTTTTGAATAAAACTTTATTTTTGAAAATAAAAAAGAACAGATAAAACCTAAAAGAGCCGTTGTTGCAACAAATAGACACGCTACAAAAAACAATATAGCCACCTCTCTTGCCGGCACTTCAAGAATCATAATTAAGCCATAAATAAGAGCCGCTAGAGCAGATAAACCCAGAGCAATGGTCCTATATTTCAGCAGAGTTGACCTTGGCATCAATTACCTCCGGAGTCGGTCTTATAAATATTAGCTCTCAGTCAACAGAAAAAAATTGACCGATTAAGCGCGAAATACTGTCAACATGTTGTTCTTGCATATGCATGTGATGACTTCCTGGGTGTTGCTCGATCTGAATAGATGAATGATCTTTTATGAACGCATGCATTGCTGTCCATTTTGCAAAACCCTCTTCGGCTACCAATAAAAAAGCCGGCGCCATAAGGCTATTTAAAAAAATCATTTGATGGTCTAGTGACAGCTTAACCGCAGAACTACCCAGCAAACGCGGATCATGTCGCCATAAATAGCCGTTATCCATATTTATTTTCATTCCTCTACTAACAAGTGGTAAGCACTCATCTTCAGAAACAGACATTTTCTCTCGACGCTTTGCAATGGCTTGAGAGTAATTAGAATAAACTTTAGATTCGCGCTTAAATAATCTTCGCTGGTCAAGCAGATAGTTTCTTAAATCTTTTGGTGCCTCCGCAGGGTCATTATCGAAACCAAGTGCGCCATCAATCATGAAAATCTTTTTGATCCGCTCTGGCATCGACGCTGCAAGTAGAATAGCAACGAAAGATCCTCGCGAATGAGCCAGAAGGTTAAAGCTTTCCCAACCTAACTGATCGGCAATGGCCAATATATCCAGTATGTCGTCCCATATATTGTAGGAGCCATGCTCTGAACGATGGTCGCTATAGCCATGACCAGCAAAGTCAAGAGCGACAACCTCGCACGTTTTCAAACGCGGCCCCAATGAAAAAAAACTTGCGCTATTGTCAAGCCATCCATGTAGCGTGATGACTTTATGAGTATTACCTATCCCCCACTGCTGAGCTGAAAGTGTTAAACCATTAACTGAGAATTTTCTCTCTAATGGTGGTGAAGATACATTTTCCATTGCAACATCCCTGGTGATTTTATTGCTCTAAAAATAATTATTAAACCTGATTAAAATGGTGTATCAATTTTATAACACCACACCCTTGGCTTATAAAATCGGCTTCAATAATTATCATGCTAGCTGGATAAAAGTCGTGCCTTGTGTCGCTATACTGAGAACCCCTTAAACCGTCGACTAACCATGCAGCCAAGTTTGATACTAGCGGCTGGTGACTGATTAGTAAAATATTGTTCGCTGTTAAAGTATCAAGCCAGCGTCCAATTTCGACTGGCTCGGCATGCCCCAAAAGATAGTCGGTCGGCGAACAGGTAGGAATTAGAGTATTGACCTGAGAGGAAAAATAGTGAGCAAAATTGTGGGCAGTCTGCGTGGTTCTTATGAAGGGACTATGATAAAGAGCATCCAATGAATGATTGCGCGGCATAAAATCAACCAGTGCTTTAGCCGCTGAGAAGCACCCGAGTAAACCTCTCTCAGTAAGGGCCCTATTATAATCAATATCACTGCTTGACTCAGCCTCACCATGGCGAAGAATCGTTATCACTTTGCTCATGGCTACCGTTTACTCTTGATGAATCAGAAACTCTACATCTTGACTTTGTTCGCCCATCATTAGCTGCTCTACCATGCAAGCAACACTAACCTCTTTAAAAATAATATCGAAAAGACCTGAAGCTAACGGCATATAAATGTTATTATCATTAGCCTTATTAACAACGAGCTTTAGTGTATTAACACCCTCAGCAACTTGGCCTAATTGTTCTGTTGCCTCCTGCAGCGTTTGGCCATTACCGATGGCATACCCAACCTGATAATTTCTTGAAAGCGACGAAGAGCACGTCACAATAAGATCACCAACACCAGCTAAACCTAAAAAGGTCAACGGATTTGCTCCCATGCTCACAGCAAAACGACTCATTTCTGCTAGACTTCGAGTCATTAACATCGCCTTGGTATTATCACCGAGCTTCATTGCTGCCGCCATTCCTGAAATGATGGCATAGATATTTTTAAGCGCACCACCCAACTCTACGCCAAAAATATCTCGACTGGAATACACCCTAAAGTAGTTGCTTTGTAAAACTGCTTGAACAGTTTCAATTAACTGATTACTCTCACTAGCAATAACGGTACCGGTCAACTGTCTTTGAACAATTTCAATGGCTAAGTTGGGACCGCTTAAAACACCAATAGCATTGTTCGATAACTCTTCTTTAAGGACTTGGCTCATCAACTTAAACTCAGCAGTTTCGATGCCTTTGGTGACACTCACCACCATCGCTTCAGGGGGTAGAAAATTTGCTATTTGCTGACTCACTGAACGGCATGAATGACTAGGAACGGCAACAAAAACGATATGCGCACAAGATACCGCTTGCTCGATATCGGTTGTAGCTTGAACCTTTGGATTTAATTGAAAGTCTGCAAGGTAATAACTATTTCGATGCTCTCGATTTATTTCATCAGCTCGCTCTTGACTACGAAGCCATAATGTCGGATGTGAACCACCCTCGGCGATTAGGTTACACAGTGTGGTGCCAAAGCTACCTCCGCCAAGCACTGCAATTTTTAATGCTTTTTTCATGTGATTTACCTTATACCCGATGAGGTTAACCAGTCATTTTAACCGCATAAATCGGTAGGAGTAATAAACTCAAGACGCTACTGAATAATATAACCATAAAAGATCATACTATTCAGCGGAAGATCCTGACACCACTCCCCTGTTGCTAAGCACTTAATTCAAGCAGTAACTTATTTAAACGAGCAACAAAACTTGCTGGATCGTCAAGACTATCACCTGCGGCTAATGCTGCCTGATCAAACAACAAACGACCAAGCTCCGCAAACCGATCTTCATCGGATTCATCATTCAATTTCAGGACTAAAGGATGGGCAGGATTAAGCTCCAAAATAGGCTTGGTGGGTGGCAAATCCTGACCTGCGGCTTCCATTATTCGTCGCATTTGAGCACCCATATCGTGATCTCCAACAACGAGGCAAGCAGGTGACTCTGTAAGCCGGTTAGTCACACGAACAGACTCTACGTAATCCGATAAAACGGTGTTTACTCGCTCAACAAGATCCTTATTTTGCTCAGTAATCTCTTCTTGCTCTTTTTTGTCGTCTTCATTATCAAGCTGACCAAGGTCTAGCTCTCCTTTTGCGACATCTTGAAGCGGTTTGCCATCAAAGTCCATCATATGACTCATCAACCAATCATCAATACGATCATGCAGCAATAAAACCTCGACGCCTTTTTTGGTGAACACTTCTAAATACGGGCTATTCTTTGCGGTAGAAAAGTTCTCAGCAGCAACATAATAAATTTTTTCTTGGCCTTCTTTCATTCTCGAAACGTAACCTTCAAAAGACTCAATTTGTTCTGTAGTATTATTATGAGTGGTTGAGAAGCGTAGCAATTTTGCTATTTTTTCTTTATTGGCCGTATCTTCAGCAGGCCCCTCTTTTAATACACTGCCAAAAGCAGTCCAAAAATTGGCATAATCTTCGGGAGAATTTTTTGCCATTTTTTCTAGCATATCAAGAACACGCTTGGTTAACGCAGATCGCATACTTTCAGTCGTACTGTCTTGCTGTAATATTTCACGAGAGACATTTAATGGCAGGTCATTTGAATCAATAACACCCTTTATGAAACGAAGGTAAATAGGCAGAAATTGTTCAGCGTCGTCCATAATAAACGTTCGCTGGACATAGAGCTTAAGTCCCCTAGCGCTGTCTCGGTTCCATAAGTCAAACGGTGCTTTTTGGGGGATATAGAGTAAACTGGTGTATTCAAATTTACCTTCAACTTTGTTATGACTCCATTTAATGGGATCTTCAAAGTCGTGTGAAATCGATTTATAAAATTCATTGTATTCAGCATCAGAAACGTCACTGCGCGCCCGGGTCCAAAGTGCTGTCGCGTCATTCACCGCTTCAAATTCTGGTTCAAGGTCAACATTCTGTTCTACATCACCGCCTTCTTCATCTGGCATTACTGGCGCTGACTCTTTGAGCATCATTACTGGAATAGCAATATGATCGGAATATTTCTTTACGATACTTTTTAATCGCCAGCTGTCAGCAAAGTCATTTTCTTCATCTCTCAGATGAAGAATAACCGTCGTTCCTTTTTCAACTTTCTCAACGTCTGCAATACTAAAATCAGCATCGCCTGTCGATTCCCAATAAATGCCATCACTGTTATCAGAACCCGCTCGGCGGGTAAGCACCTCGACACGATCAGCGACAATGAATGCTGAATAAAATCCAACACCAAATTGCCCAATTAATTGGCTGTCTTGTTGCTGGTCGCCAGTCATGTTTTTAAGGAATTCTGCTGTCCCAGACTTAGCTATCGTACCTAAATTGTTAATCACTTCTTGCTTAGACATGCCAATGCCGTTGTCACTGATCGTGACAGTATTGTTTTCTTTATCAAACTCAATTTTAATGGCTAAATCTGCGCCTCCCTCAAGCAGGGCATTATCATTCAACGCTTCAAAGCGAAGTTTATCCGCCGCGTCGGAGGCATTCGATATCAGCTCGCGAAGAAAGATTTCTTTGTTGCTGTATAACGAATGAATCATAAGTTGGAGAAGTTGCTTTGCTTCAGCCTGAAAGCCCATTGTTTCTTTGGACTCATCAGCGGGAGTGTTTGGGGTGGTGTCTGTCATTTCGACCTCTATAATTTAAAATTAATCAATATGGGTGGCGATTAAGCGGGAAAAACCATTAACTTATCATCATATGGCGGCAAAATTGGATATTTCAAGCGCTGACAAAGAAAGTTGATGATTTCGACGGTTAAAACGGAAATGAACAGCATGCGATTAATTACCTGCTCTATTTTACATTCTTTTTACAAGGTAAAATTGACTGTATTTCATCCAGGCGCTAAAGTTAAAGTGTAAGGCAACATTGGTTCTGGTATTCAAAGCGCTCCCTGGTAGGCGTGCGAACAGATACCACCGTTATGTGAAGAACGCGGTCGAGCTAGTAACTTATTGATCAACGTCCACATTAGCGAAACTACAACTTTTTTCCCATAATGCGGCCGCAGTTTCAGGATCTCTAGCATAAAAAGGCAACTTTTTATTTTGGCGGTTGTAATAATACCCGCCGCTATTTTCCATTGACTCTTCTAACGCAAGAAAAAGTCCTGTATCTGCCCCTTTAGCACTGTTTCTAGAGAAAGGCTTGATCAGACGCATGACCACCTTACCCATCGTTGTTTGAGTGCCTAAGTTGGTGCCAACGAAACCAGGGTGAAAGCAATTGACTGAGATTCGTTTTGTTTTTGCTTTAGCCGACAGCTTTTCGTTAAGACTACGAGTAAAGAGTATATTGGCTAGCTTAGAACGACCATAGGTTTTCATGACGCCATAACTTTGTTCAGCATTTAAGTCATCCATGTCTAAGCCATTCACAAAATTGTAGGCCCCTGATGCAGTAATGACCACACGGGTGTCATGCTCACCGTCAATTAACTTATTCATCAATAAATGTGTAAGAGTAAAAGGTGCCAGATGATTCACTGCAAACATCATTTCATAACCGTCTTGTGAGCAACAGCGCGTGTTACACGTAACGCCTGCATTCAAAAAGAGCAAATCAAGCTGGCAGTCTAACGATAAAAACTCAGTAGCAATATTTTTAACATCGCTGAGGCTGGACAGATCGCCCATTAACCAATGAATGCTGGCTCCTTTTACTTTAAGGCGTATGAGCTGCTCCGTAGCGGATGCCTTTGTTGCATTGCGCGCAACTAAAAAGAGTCGGTAGCCATTCTTTGCCAACGCAATGGCAGCCGCTTGACCAATACCACTGGTAGCTCCCGTTAATAAACAATTTTTCTCAGTCATAATCAAACCCTTTGTCAATATGATGAATAAACACTAAAGTAACCACTTACTGATCCATGAGAATGGTTAATCATAAATTGGTCCGTTCAATGGATATACCGTACATAAATACGACGTGATCATTTTTATGAATATACCTTACTTTAGTAGCACGATGAAGATACTTACAAGAAAGCCATTTATTTTCAAAGAAAACCAACAAAACCTTACTCTCATGCAACCGAACCGTCAATTCTTCGAGCCTGTTGAGGTTGACCTAGGGAGATAGGTTCTTTATAGTACGCCGCTTCCAACCTGCGAACGTGGTTGGACAATGACACGCGCTTGTAGCTCAGCTGGATAGAGTACCTGGCTACGAACTAGGGGGTCGCAGGTTCGACTCCTGCCAAGCGCGCCATATTCAAACACTTATGCTCGCTATCGCAAAACATCAGTGTATCAAATGCTAACTTATCTTCTTCTGGCCTTATAAAGATGCCATACGAGTGATTGTGAGCCCCCTTTGATCAATAAATCGACATTTTTTTTGGCCGACAATTTGATAGAATGTCCTCATTGATGGGGTAAACCTTTTATGCTCAAATCTTTGCTTAATTCAGCCACTCACTTTCATTTGAATCTAGCGTTGGCAATGTTCATCGCTGGTGTACTGTTGTTATCTTTAGACCAATCATTAACGCCAATCTGGCAATTTGAACGCTCTTCTTTTTACCACAACCAGTGGCAATCAATAAGCCACGGTATTGTTTTTCAATCCTACCAACAGTTATCAATTAATGTTCTCGCATTACTGCTAATTGCCTACTTCTTTAGCAACGCTTTTAAATCTGTATGGTGGCTTATCGTCCTTATCGCATCGATAATGAGTTCTGCGTATGGTGTGTTTTTCTATCATCCAGACACTGAAATTCTGCTGGGACTCACTGCCGGTTTGCACGGTTTATTTATATACGCAGTCTTAAGGACGAGACGTTCTTTGGCGTGGTTGGGTTTGCTGATTTTGAAGCTGTTTATTGATCTAAACTATGCATCACTCCCCGACTTTCTGCTAGGTAATTTCTTAATAGTCGCGTTTCAACCAATGAATTTTGCCGCAAACATATGGGGGATTGCTGGAGGATTCTTTTTGTTTGGTATTGCAAGAACGCTTACTTTAATCACCGTCATTATAGAACTCAATAAAGACTAATATAAATAATTAAGACCTAACGATTGGCAATGTTTATTTAGATAAAAAATCTTTATACTATCCCTCGCCTAAAGTCTGTTCCGCCCCACCGTGCGTATGACTTCAAATGTTTCCCTTTTATGATACGGAATAACAATACCCATGAAAAGAGTAATCGCTTTAACACTAACGGCAATTTTATTGCCATCGACGCTATACGCTAATATCGAAGAGGTTATTATTGAGGCAACGATGATACCCGAACAAAGTATGCGTCTCCCCATAGCTATCGATAAGATAGATCGTAATCAAATTAGCCTAGCACGAGCGCAACTGGGCTTGGATGAGTCGTTGAACTCTATACCTGGCTTAGTGATGCAAAATCGCTATAATTTTGCTCAAGATTTACGCATATCCATCCGTGGTTTTGGCGCACGAGCAGCATTTGGAATTCGTGGTGTTAAAATTATTGTTGATGGTATTCCAACGACGCTTGCAGACGGGCAAGGCAGTATTGACAGCATCGATATTGGTTCTATCGGCAGTATCGAAGTCATTCGAGGTGCAAGCTCATCCCTTTACGGCAATGCTTCTGGCGGTGTCATAAGTATTAACACAGACTTCAATAGCCAGGCGCCTGGCCTTTCATCTCGTCTGGCTCTGGGGAGTGATGGGTATCGAAAAAATCAGCTCAGTTTTAGTGGTCATGTAAATAAATTAGATTACAGCAACAGTTTTAGCCACCTTTCTATTGATGGATATCGCCGGCATAGCCAGCATAAAAGCCGTTTATTTAACTCGAAGTTACGTTACAACTTTGACGATGGTTCGACATTAAAAGTGAGCATCAACTCTGTCGACCAGCCCACTGCTAACGATCCAGGTGGTGTCAACATCGGTACATTAACCAGCGACAGACGATCTGCGAGACAAAAAAATATCGATTTAGATGCCGGTGAATCGATTAAGCAGCAGCGTGTTGGTTTTATTTATGAAA
>DDED01000158.1 GCA_002336035.1 Cellvibrionales bacterium UBA1963 | reverse complement strand
TTAATTATGACGAAGTCATCATGTCTCCAGCACCCACAAAGCCAGTCCCTGTTTGGATAGGCGGCGCAAGTCAACCGGCATTGAGGCGCGCGGCGAACAATGATGGCTGGTTAGGTGTACCAATGACGCTTAAAGATCTTTCTGCAACCATCACACAATTGTTTGACTTGCGCCGTAAAAATGATACGTACGATCGCCCCTTTGAAGTATCAATAACCGCTTTAGAAGCAATAACGCCCGACTTTCTCAGCAGCTTAGACCCAGCAGGAAAATATTTTTCAAATGTTTTACCCTGGACACCCTCGCCTTGGGGGCGCGCATTTTGGGTTAACGAAGGCGAAGATCATACCCAACTAGAAATTAAATTTAAGGCGATGGAAAGATTCAAAAAAATGATGCAGAAAATGAATATTTGGCAGCAAGAATAGCCAAACTCGTCATTACTAATCTATACTGGGTTCATGATGTCGTATTGGCTAACTTACTTTTTCTAATACAATTACGCCTAATCAAATGGAGGCTATGATTTAATGCCAAGAATTATTTTACTACTGCTGTGTTGTATAATAGGTTTTATTATTTATCGATGGATCAGTAATCAAGACCAAAAAAACAGTCGTAATTCGACAATCAAAATCATCATAACGCTAGTTGTTAGTGCGTTGCTTTTGCTTGCTGCCACAGGGAAAATACACTGGGTTGGTGCTGCGCTAGCTAGCTTCATTGCTGCTTTACGATTTGCCCTACCAATGTTAATCAAGAATCTTCCATTACTCGCTCGTTTATTTGGTCAACGAAAATCGTCAAACGATCAACAACAGAATAGCTCGCATGCCACGCAAACCGACATGACAAAACAAGAAGCAATGGATGTTCTGGGATTAAAAAACCAACAATTGAATGAAGAAGCGATTATTCAAGCTCATCGCAGCCTCATTCAAAAAGTGCATCCCGATCGGGGCGGAAATGCTCATTTAGCACAACGTGTCAATTTAGCAAAAGACTGCCTACTTAAACAACTGAGCTAAAACCCTCGCGCTTCAATATCAGCATGATTTTTGACTAAGCGCGTCGCCACCTCAACATGTAAAGACTCAATAAGCCTGCCATTGACAACAGCCAAGCCCTCTCCTTTTTGTTGGGCTAATTTCCAGACGTGAAGAATTTCTTGAGCCTCAGCTAGCGCCTCGGGCATAACACCGAACTCAGCGTTAGTAATCGAAAGTTGATCTGGGTGAATTACCGTTTTTCCAGTGAACCCAAGTGACTTGCCCTGCGCGGCTTCCTCAGCAAGCAGCGATTGATCGCGTAAATCAAGACAAACACCATCAAGGATATCGATACCACATTCACGGGCAGCCAGTACACACTGAGATAACGAAAACACCAAACCTAACCGCTGCTTGTTCATTCCTAGCTTTAATTCTTTTGATAAATCAGAAGTTCCCATCACTAAACAATTTACCGAAGCATCGGCTTGAGCAATAACCCTTACATTACTTACACCGGCTGGCGTTTCAATCATAGGCCAAAGACTTAAGTGGCTCAGATCAATTTTTTCTAATGCATGTTTGACGCTTAAAACGTCAACCTCGCTTTCTACTTTCGGTAATGCGATAGCCGATAAATGCACACCTGTTGATGCTACCCGTGTAAGTGCAGCAAGTAGTTTTATGTCTTCATCGTACCATTCACTATTAACCGCATTAATACGCACCACTAATTCTCTAGGCCCATAATCTGCGTGGGCTAATTGTTCGAGAAGCGCAAGCCGGGCAGCAGCCTTATCGTTGGGCGAGACAGCATCTTCAAGATCAAAAATGATAACATCGGCGGCTAATGATTGAGCCTTAGATAGGGCTCTGCGATTATTAGCTGGCATATAAAGTGCTGATCGCCTTAGCTTGTTATCAAGGTGCTGATTCATCATATAATGTTAACCACTAAACATGTAAGATTGATTTTATCCACGGAATCGTCAGCCTTCGTTTTGAACTTAAGGCATGAACATCTAAATCTGTTAAAATATCATTAAGATCGGTAAGATTACGTGAGCAACGAGCCAGTAAAAAATTTGCCACATCAAGAGACATTGTTAACCCAAGGCGATTTGCTTTAAATTGAAGCACCATCGATTTCTGATCATCATCTAGGCTTTTTAATTGAAAACCCGTTGCCCATTTTAATCGTGATTTTAAATCGAGCAAATCACAACGTAAGTCATTTGCAAGGATATGCGCACCTAACAACAAACAAGCGTTTGGCTTGTTTTTCAACTTTTCTAATAAATAAAAAAGTTGCTCTTGCCAAAATTTTTGGCCAATAACGGCATCTACGTTGTCAATAACCAAAACATCAAAACATTCTAACGAATCAAAATATTCGGCCACGGCAGAGGCATCGTCATCACATGACTTGAAAATCTGAAACATAGCAAGCAAGTCAACATACATCGATGACAAACCAACGTTTAATGCCTCAGCAGAACAAGCCTGTAATAAGTGGCTAACGCCACTACCGTGACTGCCTGTAAGATAAATCCAGCCCGTCAATCCTTGCGACAAGTTCCGTACAGATTCAACAGAGACTTGATCGGCCTCAGACCAAAAACTGTCAAACACCGCTTCGGTGTCAAGCTTCAATGCTAAGGGCACTTGTTTCGATATAAGTTGAGTCAAAATAAATCCTAGTATTCAATGAAGGCCAAATGAAACTATGTCTT
The DNA here is from genome assembly GCA_002336035.1 of Cellvibrionales bacterium UBA1963. Taxonomy (GTDB): domain Bacteria; phylum Pseudomonadota; class Gammaproteobacteria; order Pseudomonadales; family UBA7434; genus UBA7434. The sequence continues at coordinate 1,495 of DDED01000158.1, read as the reverse complement.
GCTCTGCGAGTCAGGCTGTTCATCCTTGTCATTATACAGAAGGCTGGCCTTGTAATTTTTTAAACCTTCTGCCACTAATACTGAGAGAATAGCCGTAACTGGCAGGGCCAGCAACACGCCAACAAAACCAAATAACTGACCACCGGCTAAAATCGAGAAAATAACGATCACAGGATGAAGGCCAATTTTATCTCCCACCAAAATGGGCGTTAAAAACAAACTTTCCAATAACTGGCCTAGACCAAACACCATTAAAATAGCCAAAAGATATATCCACTCTTGAAACTGGGCAAGTGCGGCGATACCGGCCATCAAGATACCAACTACGACGCCAAGATAAGGCACAACGCTTGATAAGCCAGCAATAATTCCTAGCAATAAGGCTAAATCAAGGCCAACGATGCTGAGCCCAAGAGCATAGATCAAACCAAGAAGTAACATAATTAACAGTTGCCCCCTTAAAAACTCTCCAAGAACATCATCACATTGGCTCGCTAAACGCTTTACATCGTCAACCCTAGAGCGAGGCAGCATCAGCAATAACCGCTCAACAAAGACGTCCCAGTCACGAAGCATATAAAACGCCAGCACGGGCACCAACGCAAACGCGCCAAGCCATGCGATTACTGAGAGACCCGATCGAGTAAGATTACCGGCTAATAGACCCAAGAAACCTCCTGTTCGCTGCCAGTCACTCGAAAGCTTACTTTTCATTTCAGCGAGTATATCAGACGGTTCATTTAAGCCAGTAAGGCTTTGCAAAAAGGGAAGCGTTTGCTGATAAAACCAGTCAATAATGGTTGGTAAAGACTGCAGTAATGCGTCCATCTGAGCAGCGAGCAAAGGAATTAAAAACAACAGCACTAAAACAATTAGAGTTGCTAAAAAGCTAAAAATAATGAGCACTGAAAGGGTTCGAGACAGACCTTTACCCTCTAGCTTATCCGCTAAGGGATCCGCTAAATAAGCCATCAAACCCGCCACAACAAAAGGCGCTATCATGTCATTCAATACGTAGATCGAAAAACACGAAACTGCCGCTATTGACAACCAAAATAAAAACTTAAATATTGCATCGCGACTCATATAGTAATCCTTGAATATCCTTAAAAGTAATGTTGATGCTAAGGTTAGCGTCTTATTGTTCTCGCCACACGTAATGCAAGCCGGCTCTGTTCGTATTGGATATTAAGCCTTTGGGTGATTGCAATATTAACGATTCATTTAACTCAAGCAAAGCTTCGATTTTTTGCAAATCAACCAAGGCATCTAAATAAAAATAACAACGAGATTTACTTACCGAATGAAGTCGAATAGTCTCCAAAGCGGGCACCGATCGCAAAGAACGCGTCAAACGCGTGAAATCGTTCAATGAATTGATGCCATCAACCTTAATAAGCCATTGCTGATCCACTGTGTTTTTGGACGTAACTACGGCATAATCCTCGGCCATTTTATCAGCGACTAAATCAATACCTAGCTGACTAAATTCAAC
>DDED01000096.1:10669-18605 GCA_002336035.1 Cellvibrionales bacterium UBA1963 | reverse complement strand
ATTTGACAACTTCGATATTCCATTTCTAACTCGCCTTGCAATGCAGCTCCAGCACTGCCAGCCTGAAGCATGCCTTGCGAGCCGATGATATCGAGCAATAAACGGTAAACCTCTATGACCACCTCGGCACTGGCCGCTTTTATGGCGGAAGCAAAAGCGGGGTCAGGCTCACCTTGATCATTTTGCCATGCCGCTTGCCAGTTCATGACTCGCATGGCTTCTAAAATATTTTGTGCTTCAGCTAAAGCAATCTGTACCCAAGCAATATCAATAGGCCGACGTCCATTCGCACCAGATTGGCGTGCCCATTGCAGCACGTGTTGATAAAAAACAATGCCATTAATACTACCCGCAGCCAGGCCTACCCGCTCATGATTGAGTTGCGATGTAATTAATTGCCAGCCTTTGTTAACCTCTCCTGCCATCATGTTCGTTGGGCAACGCATATTGTCGTAGTAGGTAACATTGGTTCGATGACCGCCCACTGTATGAATCGGTGAAAATGAATAACCTGGCTGGTCAGTTGAGACCATTAAAATACTTATTCCCTTGTGTCGTTGACTCACATCTGGGTCCGTTCGCGCGGCTAAAAAAACGTAGTCCGCAGCTTCAGCACTGGTGGTATACACTTTGTTACCATTAATCACATACTCGTCACCTTCTAATACTGCAGAAGTGGTTAACGACGCTAAATCGGTGCCTGAATTAGGCTCGGTATACCCAATTGAAAAATGCAATTCACCAGCAGATATCTTTGGCAAGAAAAATGCCTTATGTGCCTCAGACCCATGTGCAATTAATGCGGGGCCCACGGTATTGACCGTGACAAAAGGAAACGGCGCGCCGGAAATACGTGTTTCTTCAAAAAAGATTAACGATTCTTGTGCACCGTAACCTTTGCCACCGTATTCTTTTGGCCAGCCTACCGTCAACCAGCCATCTTGGCCAATTTTCTGAATAATATCTTTATACGCATCGCCCGCTTCTCTGTTCTGTATGGCTGCCTTATTTGCTGGCGTCATTAACTGAGTAAAATAGGCTCTAATTTCTTTGCGTAGCGCAATTTGTTGATCAGTTTGTTCTAAAAACATAATTGGTTAACTCATTTGATTCGCTGTTTATAACATTGACGTTAATTCATTCCAACAATCAAGGCAGTACAACGACCACCTCGCCCACCACGTGATGGCCTATATCATTTGTTCCAATCACTTTTAATTCGACTGATTGATCAACGTCATTCTTTGCAACGACCTCACCACTCATTTGCATGGTGTCACCAGGGTAATTAGGCGCACCGAGCTTAATTGCTACTTTTTTAAGAACACCTAAGGCCCCAGTCCAATCAGTCACATAGCGACCAACAAAACCATTTGTGGTTAAAATATTCATAAAAATATTCGGTGAGCCTAAGGCGCGCGCAGCATCTTGATCGTGATGAACATTTTGATAATCACGGCTAGCAATTGCCGTTGCAGTAATTAATTTTGCGGTAATATCAACGGCTAATTTAGGCAGTTGATCACCGACCTGTACAGCACGGTAAGTGATGTTAGTCATACAACGAATCCTAAGCTGTCATTGTCGGCTAGTTGCTTACCCAGTTGAGCCAGCTGTTGCTGTGCGCCGCCGAGGGTAAATTCCAATTGCTTTGCCCATAAAAAATAGCGATGAATTGGGTAATCAACGTCAGCCCCTAAGCCGCCATGTAAGTGCTGCGCTGTGTGACCAATACGATGGCCTGCCTCACAAGCCCACCATTTTGCTGTTCGCGACTCTGCGCGGGCGTCCTTACCTTCACTTAATGTCCAAGCCGCCAACCATACGCAGGCACGCAGGGAAGAATAATCAATATACCCATTTGCCGCGCGATGACTGACCGCCTGAAAACTCGATAAAGGTTTATTAAATTGATGTCGCTCATTGACGTAAATCGCTGTGCGCCTTATTGCTTCTTGCACGACACCTAACTGCACTGCCGCAATAGCGGTATAACATCGCTGCAATACCCATTCTACTAGGTCTTCACTATGACCCTGTGAAGCAATGATGTTTGCAGGATCTATTGATACACGATCAAGCTGCAATTGGTAGTGTGCTTCATCATTACTGGCCATTTGCAACAGCAAATTAACACCTTTTTGACTTGGATCAAGAAGGTATAACACGGTGCTTTTTCCTGCTTTTAACGGCAGCACAATGGCGCTGGCCCCTTCAGCAAAAGCCACGTCATTCACCAGCCCAGTGACACTATCACTATCTATCACTAGTAGGTCTTCAAGGTCTGTTCGAGCAGCTTCTGTAAATGCAAGACTCAGATGTGTATCTCCCTTAGCCAAGCTAGGCAGTAACGCGGCTTTTTGTGTGCGAGAACCAAAACTGTCAATAAGCTGTGAAGCTATAATGCTTTGCCACAGAGGTAGTTTAGCCAATACTGCTCCTTGAGCTTCTAGTAAACCTGTCACCTCAAGGAGATTCATTTCACTGCCGCCAAATTCTTCGCTAAGCGTGCCAGCCAATAGGCCGGCATCCGCTAACACTCGCCATAAGTCGCGATCAAATCCTTGATGCTGTTCTCGACGCGCCTTGAGATAGTCATCATTCACCTGACCACGAAAAATTTGATTCGCCAAGACGTCAACTGACGCATGTATGTCTGTTTTAGTAAAATCCATAATAATTATGCTCTAAACTTAATACGTTTACGTGCTATGAAACCGCTGAATGAGGCTTATATTTTAGGATCCTAAATCGCATATTACCCACGACTTCATCCCGCTGATTTCGAAATTCTGTTAGCTGTGTAACAAAATAACCCACCCCTAAACCAGTTGTTTTTTGACTAGAAACCGATTCGATACTGGATCGGCCATTGATATCATCCCCTTCGCATATGGGCTGTAAATACTCCTGCTCACAATTCGTTGCCACAACTGCTAAGTACCCCTGCCGATCAAAGATCGGCATCACGGGCATCGACTCTCGGGTATCGGAACCCGGAGGGTGCTCGCCACTAAACCCCGTCATGGTCCACGACTGCATCATCGTTGGCGGCGCAACAACCGCGTTTTGGGGCGCACCTAATTGAGCCGCGGCATCGGCATGGTAATACGCCGGATTGGCATCACCCATCGCTTCACACCAATGGCGAATCATCGCTCGATTAACCCTGTCCCACGATAGAAATGGACCCGACTCAGAACCAATGTATGATTGTAATTCCTGTTCAAAAAGGTTGATTTCTTGACATTCAACATCTGATAGGCCGTTACTTTTTTGTATCAATTCTATCCACCTCAAATATTTTTTTCGGTTTGCAATAACAAGACAATGAAAGATTATACTATTCACTTTATGATTTTTTTATGTGCTGATTTTCTGTCATTTTAAAAAAAAATAATGAATAACAATGCGCATAATAACAGGTAGTTTAATAATATTAATGGTTTATTTTGTCGGCACCGGGTGCGTCCTGCATTTCAAAAGGCTGATAGGGGTTCGAGAGTGATAAGCCGATACTTTTACGCACGACATCAATCGGCATGTCCATATATCCCTCCCAATCGATCACCATTAATAATGGCGATTTCTTACCATGTAAAAAACCAGACCAAGCGGTCTTAAAAACATCAAACCTGCCTCTTGTCGCACATAAAGTGGCATTTAATAAGGCTATTAAGCCGTAAGCACGATTGCCTGTTTGAGCAAAAGTCCATCCAATGATACCTGCCTCACCGGCCATATCGGTGCCATAACCTGTCAGTACGTGCCAAAAATCATGGCTGTCACGATGCCGGTAATAAACGTAACGATGCGTTTCAGTGATTGGCAGCGTGTCAGAAACCTTAGCACTTTCAATTGATAAAAATTCGGGGTCGAGACCAAGTGTATCGCAGTGTTCAAAGTAAATACGGCCAAGGCTTCCAACTGGAAAATTTTGATAAAACTCTGGCTTTAAAATACCTGCTGGTAGTGGAACTCTCTCTCTTACCAAACGCTGACCTTGAGGGTCACTCGCCATGCGTCTCATTATCGCCCTATCATCTCTACCGCCAAGTCCAAAAAAAGTTAAGGTCGCTGATTGAAAATCATTTGGATTTTTTTTTCGAATTTTTGCGGCCATTTTCAGCATATCAATATTCAGCCGCCAACGACTACTTTTAATGTCCTCTTTTGTTAGTATCGTCAAAATGCATAACCCTTTAAAGTCATATGAGTTTAGATTTGCATCATCGCTAAAATAGAGCCCATTTAACAAAGCCTACAGTTAATAGTATAAGCTTGAAACAGTTATCAATACTTTGAATTAATCTTAGTTAATGTGGCCCTCATTATTTGAGTAATGCGAGTACCATCTCGATAATAAAAAAATATAGATAACTGTATGTATCACTGACGAGAATTAAAAAATTAATCATGGATATAACAACACTTGATATTTATAACCCAGAAAATTATGTTAACGACGTTCCTCACGAAGCTTTTTCTTTTTTAAGGAAGGAGTCGCCCGTGCACTGGCATAGTCATCCTGATGGCGGCGGTTACTGGGTGGTCACTCGTCACGCTGACGTGGTCACAGTGTCAAAAGATTTTAATACTTTTTCAGCGCAGCGTGGCTTCGTTATTGTCGACGACCTTCCTAAAGACATCCTCAAACAGGCGCAAGGTCAACTACTGGGGATGGACCCGCCAAACCACGGCCCGATTAGACGGGCTGTCGTGAAACGCTTTACAAAAAAATTACTCGCTGAACTCGAGCCTAAAATACGGGAAATAACGACAAATATTCTTGACCAAGTTGACCTGCGTTTCGAGCAAGATGAATTAAATTGTGAATTCGTTGACGACTTAGCAGGCGAGCTTCCCACTTCCGTCATAGGTTCTTTGTTGGGCGTTCCACAGGATATGTGGTCGCAGCTAAGACAATGGTCAGACTTTCAAACCTCAGCCAGTGACCCAGATATCGGCGGCACGGAAGAACAAACACAAAATGCCAGCACCGAGATGGGTGCCTATGGTTATCAACTGGCAATGGAGCGCAAAGACGGTGGCGGTGATGACCTTATTTCTCTTCTCATCAATGTAGAAATTGAAGGCCATAAAGTGACTGAAAGTGAATTCGCTTCGCTGTTTGTGCAAATTACGGTAGCGGGTAATGAGACCACGCGAGGTCTACTTGCTGGCGGCATGCTTGAACTCATTAAACATCCTCAGTTTTATGCAACGCTGGAGTCTGATCCGAGTCAACTGCCGCAAGCCATTGAAGAAATGTTACGCTGGACTTGCCCGCTGCATTATTTTCGCCGAACGGCCACGTGTGATACTGAAATTGCCGGTCAAAAAATTAAACAGGATGATCGGATAGTAATGATGTATTCGTCCGCGAACTTTGATGAAACCGTCTTCAATCAACCCATGAAATTTGATATCCACCGTGAAAAAAATCCGCACCTAGGGTTTGGTTACGGCATCCATTTATGCTTGGGCGCTAACCTGGCACGATTAGAAACGCGGATCTTCTTTGAGGAGTTCTTTAAACGCTACAAAAGCATTAGTCTTGAAGGTGAACCCAAACGAATTCGCTCCAACTTAGTCAATGGCCTAAAACACATGCCTGTCAAAATAATAAAACGCTAACTCTTTATTCAACCAATACATTAGGCCGCGGCAAACCTGATTGCTCGCACATAGCATAATAAAATTCTAAAGTGCCCATGCCGTCGGCAATCGAAGTAATTTGATCGTCATTATCAAGATTAATATTCGAGCCGTACATTTGAAACCATACTCTGGTATTGTCTTCGATGCACTGCAAGGTATGAAATGAACCAGCGGGCTCATACAAAAAAGAACCAGCTCGGTTCACGTAATCGTATTCTTTATACTTCCATGCACCTGACTGTGTATAGCCATAAACAGGGCCTGTGTGTTTGTGCGGTTCAACTTCATAGCCCGCTTGAAATATATTTTCAATAATCCACATACCTTCGCCAATCTTCAACTGCAGGACTTTTAACTTATTTCCACCGCCAATATCGACAAATGGTAAGTCATCTTTACCAAAATGAACGGCTTCTGGTGTTATTAACTCTGACATGTAGACCCCTGTTATTAATGACATTGTTGATTAATTATTACTGATATTGCAGAACAAGCCAATAACAAAGCGGCTTCTTTTGAGCTTAACGTTCGAGATCGCGATGCGTCACTCAGCCCCTGTTTTAGAATAAAATAAATGGCAATCAATCACCTAGCATAAAGTTAGGATTCATTCTCAACAGCGCCTACTGACCGATTGATTCAAACTGATTATTTGGATCTTATTTTAACCCATCAAAAGCATGGCCAGCGCCGCAAACTTTTGGGCTAAAATTTGGCACTCGCCGACTGGTATGCCGGTCGCGCCCTCAGGCGAGAAAGGTAAGCCGTTAGTGCGGGGTATTCAAAAAACACTTTTTCAGGCTCACTAGTGGCTAAGGCTTGCGCCATCATGAGTGTGTAAGACAGCATGATATCAGCAGCCGTGAAATCGCCGCCCGCAATATAGTCACGTTGGGTCAATTCGCTGTTCAAATAACGATACATCGTCTGAGTTTCACTGTCGGCAAACAAGGGTAAAAGCTCAGACTCAATGCCCATCGTGCCACAAATCATCGGCATCAAAATCGGCAGAGTCATTGTCGCTTCAGGCGCATGCAGCCATTGCAAATAATCGATATAACCTTCCGCATCAGGGGATGGGCTTAAACTCGTGGGGCCAAACGTCGACAACAGGTATTCAATAATAGCGCCACTCTCAAATACCACTTGCCCTTGATGCTCAATAGCCGGAGACTTGCCCAGCGGATTAACGGCCCACAGCGTTGTTGAAGCTCGCATTGTTGCTGGATCGCGTTGATGGTGAGTAATGTCGTAGTCAATGCCAAGCTCTTCACAAAGCCAAATAATACGATCTGAGCGTGAGCGCTCTAAATGATGAATAGTAACCATAGTAACTGCCTTTTCAAAATATACGGAACCACTATACTAACGTTATTTTTAACGCTAGGGCTTAACACATCGTTAAGCTTGTCCCCTGTTAGAAACAGGACTTAACACACTGTAAGTGATTCCAATTAAAAAGCCATTATAATGACCGTTGAAACCCGACACCGAGGATATATTATGAGCGCATCAGAAAATAAAGCCACCGTCGTAAAAATGTGGCAAGCACTGTCAGAAATGGATTGGGAAACGATGAAAAGTTGTATGCATCCTGATATTTTTTACCAAGATATACCGACCGACGATCCGGGTGCTCATGGCCCAGAAAACACCATTAAGCGATTAGGGACAGCCTTTAATCATCTTGAGAAACAAGAGCAAATAACCCATCATATTGTTGCAGAGGGCGATACCGTCTTTTTAGACCATACCGAAAAGTGGACCTTTAAAAGCGGCGAAACAGCCGAGCACCATTTTGCCACTATGCATGAAATGAAAGACGGAAAAGTCTATCGATGGAGCGACTTTTGGGATGTCAATAAATTCATTGGTCAATTTCCAGATTGGTTCTTAGAAGTGATGGCTGAATCATCGGCCGATGAATTTAGCTAATCGATCACTGAATAAAACAAAGGTAGCTAGGCTTTGCATGGCTACCATTAACACCCTCCCCCTTAATCAAAATAATCTTTAACCTAGGCATTAAATTTTACAAAATTTATCTTTTACATTGTTGTTTTTTTCGCATTCAAACTGCGTCCATCAAAAAACTTATCATCCTAAAAAATGACAACAGTACTCATTTTCTTTTTCTAACACTGCTTTTATAGCTATTAAATCATAGGAAAGGCTAGCTGCTGACTTCCATTGATTGACACTAAACATGCAGAAACTAATTTTTTACATTTTATAATTTACATTTTTTGGCTTATTGAAAATACGGAAAAGTTAT
>DDED01000096.1:0-10308 GCA_002336035.1 Cellvibrionales bacterium UBA1963 | reverse complement strand
CATACCGTTTTTTATTTAATATAAGGAAATCACTATGAAAAATTCATATCTAACAAAAACCTTATTAGTGGCTAGTTTTTTCACTGTTGCTGCCTGCCAAAGTAATGAGGGTATGATGAATAGTAATCATATTCATACCGGCGGGATACAAGCTGAACCCATGCCGGTGGATAAAGGACCTGATGCACTGAGCTTTGATATTGTTCATGCAAAAATAACAACGACAAACAATATTGCGAAATTTCACATGAGCGTGTCAGGAAACGCTGGCGCGAATAAACCCACCCCTTCAGGCAAGTTGGCCGGCAGTTCTGTTTACTCTTATGTTTGGCCTACCAGCATCAATACAGCTGAAGTAGGATTTGAAAAAGATGCCGGTATTTTAGCCTTGGCGGTCACTTCACATGCTGATTTTGATGACACGCCTCTGTATGACGAGAATGGCGATAGTGATCCTAATAACGACGGTGATTTATGGCACAGTCACTGGGTAGTATTACAAGCAAACGAACAATGCGGCGAAGGCGCATTGGGCGTTGTCGATATTCCTAAAGGCGCCAAACCCAAACTGCCTAAAACATGGCCAGGACTCCCTATTCTTCTGGATAGCCCAGGCTGGGATCCTATTTTAGCCAACAAAAATATAGAAGTTTCTATTCCTTTCAATAACATTGAAAGTGTTAGATCTGCTAGTTTCGATGGTGTCACTGCCGGCTTAAGAGTTAATCAAAGCGTTCACGCACCCCTACTTTGTGTCGTCGATGTCATGGATATAGCCTCCGGAGATTTAAGCCTTCCAGGGAAAACTAACCAATAGCAAGGAGTCAATTATGCTGGCTAATAGCAGCAACTTGATTACAGCAAAAGAACTGCAAATCTCAGCATGGATAAATAGCGATGCACCTCTCACCATAAGTGGTTTAAAGGGTAAAATCGTAGTCATTCATGCATTTCAAATGCTGTGCCCTGGTTGTGTTTCTCATGGTATTCCTCAAACAGTTGCTATTGAGCAACTGTACCGAGACAACGAATCTGTTCAAATTATTGGGCTGCATACGGTTTTTGAACACCACCAAGTTATGACGCTCGATGCCTTACGTGCTTTTGTTGGCGAATACCGTATTAGCTTTCCTGTCGCCGTTGACCAAGCCTCACAAGATCATGCCATTCCCAAAACTATGGCCGCATATGAATTACAAGGTACGCCATCATTGATCATTATTGATCAGTATGGCTATGTGAGACTAAAACACTTTGGCCGAATCAGTGACATGCAAGTGGGCAGTATTATTGGGAGCTTACTAGCACAAGGCTATGATGCCGAGATTGATAAAAAAAACAATGCTATAGTGAAAGAATCGACTGGCGCCAACTGTGACGAGCAGGGTTGCGCTATTTAAACTCACTGCCAAGCTAAGATTGCTATAACAGCAGTCCTTGGGTTTAAAAAAAATGATATTTGCCAAACTCAAGACAAAAGGAATCTGACGTCATTACTCTTGGTTCTCAATCCGAACGACAAGAAATAAAACTGGCTTGTACTTTTTCATATATCTGGATATGCGACAAAACAACCATTACCACCGTCAAGTCCCAAAAAAGTAATATCGTGATGCACTGTTTTTTTTAGCAATGGCATGATTAGAAATATGATCAAAATACTCGCATAACAATACTTATATCAATCCCAATTCACATTGCTTGGGTTACGGAAGCCAAGACCTGGTTTCCAACCGCTAGTTTTAGCAACGTGAATAAAATGATTCATGTCGAGCTGATCTTCTACCCAGCTGAATTGCCCATCACCCGCATATTTCATCATATAAACACCAGAAATATCCTGCTGTGAACCATCCGCTTTGAGAGGTTCAAGCAGCACCATGCTGTACTTTTTAATGACATGAACGCCATCGATCGCATACCAGCGCATAGGAAAGTCCCATGCTTCTAGACCCGCCATACTGTCTCGCAAAAACTGCGTAACCGCCTCAGTGCCATGAAGCCGGCCCCAACCTGGGTCGGTATAATCCACGTCAGGAACTAAAAATTGGGCTAATTCACCCCAGTCACACTGGCCTGAATAGCATCGCTCATGAATTTCTTCGAACGCTAAGAAAACCTTCTCTATTTCTGCTCGACTGTATTGTTGTGATCCGTCCATTGTGGCTCAGCTCCTGTGTAATAAAAAAACAATTCATGACGGCTCTCTAAAGCCATTATCCATAAATAATTCGGCACCTATTTTAATCATAAACTGTTTCTGACCAAATCCACATGAAGAAACTGTTTAAAAACGGGTAATATAATGACTTACGAACGCCTGCAAGAAACCACGGTAACCTTTGGAGCCAATCATGAAAAAGCCATTTGACCAGCAAGTTGTTTTTATTACTGGTGCTGCATCAGGTATTGGACTGGCGTGTGCTTACCGCTTTGCACACGAGGGCGCTGCGGTGATTGGCTTCGATATTCATCAAGGTAATGAGTGGCATCGAATCACTGATATTACGGATAAGCAGCAATTAATATCGGGGGATGTTATTTCATTAGAGCAGCAGCAAGCCGCTATTCAAGGAGCGGTTGATCGCTATGGCTCACTGGATGTCATTGTCACCTCAGCAGGCATTGGTGACGCGGGTCCTGTCCATATGGTTGACCAAGCAGCTTGGCAGCGAGTCATTGATATTAATCTAACAGGCACATTTTTATCCATTAAAGCCGCCCTACCTCAAATGATGGAACAGCGCAGTGGCAGTATTATTACAGTGGCCAGTGTTGAAGGACAAATAGCATCAGAAGGGGGCAGTTCTTATAACGCGTCAAAGGCTGCAGTAATCAACCTCACTAAAAATGTGGCAATGGATTACGGTCAAATGGGCATTCGCGCCAATGCTATCTGTCCTGGCTTTATCGAAACACCGATGTTTAACTCAGTCATGGACGTAATGCCAGAGATGAAGGAAAGTGTCCGCAAAGAACATAAGCTCGGCCGCTTTGGTCAGCCAGAAGAGATGGCCGGTATCGCCTATTTTCTTGCCTCAAAAGATGCCTCTTTTGTCACCGGTCAAGCAATCGCAGGCGACGGGGGTTATACCTGCGGGCCGAGCCATGGTATCGTTTCAATGATGGGCTTAACGTAACTAACATCACCCGTTAAAAACAGCCTGACAAATCAATTAAAATGTATATTTTTTATAAGCTTACAGATTTAACCTAAAATAAATATAAAGGCTTTAATCCCAGCAATGGGAGCGTTTAAAGCACCGGCTAACGGCTGGGATTCAATCCCCAAGGACTGGATAACAATCATTGAAAATGGCTATAATATTACAGCCATCAATACCACAATAAGAATAACCAAGGTGAAAAGCATGGAAACAAAGAAAACCTTTTGCGTGATATGTGAAGCGACCTGTGGTCTTGAAGTCGATGTTGAAGACAACAAGGTCACCGATATTCGTGCCAATAAAGATCACGTTGTGAGTCGCGGTCATCTGTGTGTCAAGGGCAAACGCTTTGGCTCGATACAGCACAGCCCCGACCGTGTCACTGAACCGTTAAAACGCGTGGGTGATCAATGGCACGCCATCAGTTGGGACCAAGCGATTAACGAAATCGCTATAAAATTAAAACAAATCAAAAAAGAGCGAGGAGCACAATCCATTGCTCACTTTGTTGGCGCCCCGGGTGGAGCTAACCTGGTGGCCCCTATTTTTCGCGGCTCCTTTTTTGCCGGACTTGGCTCGAATAGAATGTACGGCACCGGCACTTGCGATACGATGAACAAATTTCGAGTCAATGGTGACATGTATGGTTCACCCATGCGACTGGCTTACCCCGATGTTGACCACACCGACTTCATGATGATTCTTGGCGCCAATCCAGTGGTCTCTGGCACCACTTTATACCATTTACCTAAGGCGCATCAGCGGCTCTCAGACATTGTCAAACGCGGTGGCAGAATGATTGTCGTGAATCCACGTAAAGTTGAAACGGCTCTGGCTGGCGAACACGTATTTATTCGTCCCGATACTGACGTTTATTTCTTGGCGGCATTTTGTAATGGGGTGATTCAGCGTAACGCAGTGATCACCGACCGCGTAGAAAAGCACATGAAAAATTTCGATCAACTTAAAGAAACCGTGGGCGCTTGGACTGCCGAGCGACAGGCAAAAGTCACTGGTATATCGGTAAAGACATTCAACGACTTACTCGGTGCTTATATAGACGCTCCATCAGCGGCATTGAATATGGCCACAGGAGTCAATCAAGGCCGCCATGGTACGCTTTGTTATTGGTTACTTGAATCGATTGCTGCCATTACCGGTAACTTTGACCGCAAAGGCGGCAATTTAATCGGAGAGGGCCTGATCGATTTTGCTGCGATCGCCAAAGATGATCCGCAAATGTCATTAGGCTACCATCGCAAAGACGATCTGCCTACCGTCAGCGGCCAGCAACCCGCAGGCATGGTCGCCGACGACATTCTTGATGGCGAAGTGGCGGCCATGATTGTCGAAGCGTCAAATCCTCTTCTGGCCTGCGGCACACCCAATGGCCGACTTGAGCAAGCGATGGAAAAACTTGATTTACTGATTTGTATCGATTGGTTCCGAAATGAGACCGGCAATTTAGCAGACTATATTCTTCCCGCTACAACATGGTTAGAGCGTTCAGGCATGCCCTATGCGCTGCAGTCGTTTGTCGCCTGCACGCCTAAACCCTACCTTTATGCTAGTGGTCCCGTTTTAGTGCCGCCCGTTGGCGTGAGGCATGAATGGTGGATCTATACTCGTCTCGCCGACAAGCTCGGACAAAATATTATGGGCAACCCTGTTTTAAGCGTTGCGCTAAAAATGGCCGCTAGATTTGCCTATGGCCGATTTGGGAAATGGATTAAAGTTCCCGAAATGTTAATTGATGGCATGTTAAAGCAGGCAAAAATGCCCAATTTAAAAGCCATGATTAAAGACCATCCTGACGGTTTTTTACTTGATGAAAATAATGGTGATAATTTCTTAGGCACCGATCGTGTGCTGACCGATGACGGTTTGGTTGATCTCGCCCCACAAGCGTTTATCGATACATTTAATCAACAAACTGAAACAAGCTTTCAGCAAGAAATTAATAATCTTGGTCGCTTAAAGCTGATTGGTAAGCGTGAAATTCGTCGTATGAACAGTGGTTCAGCCAATTGTGAAGCGCTTGTTAAAATAGACACCAACTTTGCCTATTTAAACCCTGAGGATGCAGCCAAGGCCCAATTGACTGAAAACGATTGGGCTAAAGTTAATTCAGATTTCGGTGAAATTCATATACCCATAAAAATCACCGCTGAAATGATGCCTGGCACTCTTGCGATTCCTCAATGCTGGGGACACGAAAAAGCTGACGGTCTGAGTCATGCAAAACTTCATCCAGGGGTTAACTCAAATTACTTAGCCGGTGACGGTTATAATAATATCGAAAAGCTATCGGGCATGTCTCACCTTACGGGCATTTTGGTCGACATTGAAAAATCTGATCGGTTGGCAAGCGCCAGCTGAAAAGACGCTCTTTGCGTTTGACGGAAGATTCAGTCACCAAGTCAGTGTCGATGATCGGCCGTGTTTAAGAAATATTCACCGTCAGTTGACTATTAACTAGGGCTTCTCGGCACCAACAATCCACATCGCAAAAAACTGACTGTGGCCACCATAGGCATGACCTAGGGCTCTTTTCGCCCCATCAACCTGACGCTTATTCGCCATGCCCCTTACTTGCAAAGCCGCTTCTGCAAAACGAATCATGCCTGATGCGCCTATCGGATTTGATGACAATACGCCACCCGAACAATTCCAAGGAATATCACCACCTTGATCTCGTGAGGTTGCCCCCTCAAGGGTTAAGCGCCAACCTTGACCTGACTCAGCGAAGCCTAAACTTTCTAACCAAATGGGTTCAAACCATGAAAAGGGTACGTATACTTCAGCCAGATCTAACTCTTCACGCGGTTTAGTAATACCCGCCTGCGCGTATAAATCCTTGGCGCAAGCCCTACTCGCCTCAGGGTTAACTTCTTCACGCCAAGGGTAAAAGGATGGCTCAGAACGCATTGCCATAGCATGCACCCAAGCGGGTTTATGTGCAGAAGTATCAGCATGACTCTCTGCAGCTAACACCATTGCGCAAGCACCATCAGACGATGGGCAACTCTCTAAAAATCGTGTTGGCTCCCAGAGCATCGGGCTATTCTTTACCGTATCGAGGTCTATGTCAGGCAAATGCAAATGCGCATGTGGATTATTTAAAGCATGCACGCGATCCTTTACCGCCACATAACAGCCGGCATCTTCAGGTGCGCCACTGCGGCGCATGTATTCACGAATCACTGGCGCAAACATGCCGCCTGCACCTGAATTAAAATGCGGTCGAAACGGCATAGAAGGTGACAATGCCCAATGCGCGTTCGATTCACTTTGCTTTTCAAAGGCAACCGTCAATACTCGTTTAAATAATCCAGATTTGATGTGATTAGCCGCAACGATAGCGGTAGAACCACCCACACTGCCCGCTGTGTGAACACGTATTACCGGCTTATTAACACCGCCAAGGGCTTCTGCCAAATAGGCTTCGGGCATCACTACGCCTTCAAACATATCCGGGGCTTTACCAATGATTAAGGCATCAATATCCGACCAGTCACAGCCAGCATCCGCTAAAGCATTTAACGCCGCTTCGCGAACTAAGCCGGCCAGTGAGCAAGTCAGTTTAGTTCGGTATCGTTCAGTTTGGCCTATGCCACAAATAGCCACTCGATGATTTGACATATCAACCAGCCTCCAAAATTGCGATCATATTATGCTGTAAGCACGGACCTGACGTTGCGTGCGCTAAAGCGGTCTTTACGGTACTGGATTGCAGCGCTCTGAAACTCATACCAAAACGGTCGAGTCCTGCCGACATCATAATGTGACCCGCTAATGGACCGCCAGAAGGATTAATATCAACCTTATCATTCAATGCCAAGGCGTCCTTTAAAATTAATGTTTGTGGACTAAATGGGGCATATAACTCAGCAAGATCAAACTGCTCTATGCCCGCTTGATCTTTAGCGTTAGCCAAAGCCAAGGTTGAAGATTTTGACTCCGACAACGTTCGAATGCCGAGTTGATGGGCCTCCATACGATGATCAATACCTCGAATATACACTGGCTTAGTTTTAGCTTTAGGTAACGCAGACTTGTCTGTGATTATCAATACAGAAGCTCCATCAGTGATGGGACAACAATCATGACGGCGAAGTGGCGAAGCAATGTAAGGTGCCTCGATTAAATGGTCCGCACTGACATCACCCGATAATTGGGCATTAGGGTTGGTTTTTGCTTTACGACGACTCTCAACCACCACATCTGCAAAGTCTCGCTCAGTGTAACGACCTGTTGCCAACAAGGCGCTGGCTTGTATGCCCGCCAAAGAAATACTGTCAGGCCATAAGGGCGCTAAATAATAGGGATCGCATTGCTGTGACATCACGTCTGGTAATTCGCCGACTGACGACTTGCCAAAGCCATAAATTAATGCGCTACTAATTTCTCCGGTTTGAATTTTCAACCATGATTCATACAAAGCCCACGCCGCATCCATTTCGACATGAGACTCCATTTTTGACGGGGTAGCACCCAAGGCATCGACTGCGCTAACAAAGGAAAAAGCACCACCCGCAATATAGTCACAGGAACCCGAACAGACAAAATCAATATCGTCCATGGTCATGGCTGCCTCGGCCAAGGCTTCTTCAATCACTGGCATTAATATCTCAACTTCATTTAAAACTTTTTCTTGCCTCACTTGAGGTGATTGCGCATAAGCTACAATAGCGACTTCACGCATCTTGATCTCCTTGTGCAGATTTTTTACGATGATTGGCTTTAATTAAGCACTGTTTTTGTAACTCGTCAATATCGACTAATGGCTCTGCAATGGGCCTAAAGTATTCAATATTTTCTAGGGAGTTATTCCATATTTCTTTGGCGCGCCAAACGGCTGTGACGCGCATACCAATAGCGACTGCATTAATTTCACACTCACTGATTAAGTGACCGCAGGCTTGATCTGCGCCATCTAATAAAATATTTGCCACCGTAAAAGGCGGCACTAATTTACTGCCCGGTATTGGTAAATGCACGGTAGTGAAGCCCAGTACGGTACCACTGTCGCTTAAAATGACCGGCATATGCGTGGCTTGACCGCTCTCTGGGCAGGCGCCTAATGGCGGAAAAAGCACCTTACCCGTTGCTGTTGATAAGTGGCCCAGTAATTCACCACGTTTCATTGCATGCAAAAAAGGCGTAATGGCTCGTGAAGAGGTCGCGTGATAGCGATGATAAATCGGCGCATCTAATTGTTCGATTGGATCGAGATCAATATCCATTAGGACTGCTCTCCTTCTGCTGTAACAAAACCGTGAATGTCTGTAATCGCACCACGTCGCTGCTCAGCCCATTGAACTTTGACTGCCATTCCGACCGAAAGATGTTCAGCTGAATCGGCAAACATGCGATGTAAAAAAGGGACGTCTGCACCGTCCAGCTGAATCATGGCAAAAGCAAATGGCTGAGAAATTTGATGGTGATCGCGCGGCTGATCAATCCAGGTCCAATACAGTAAACGACCAAGATCAGTAAGCGGAACAAAATCATGCAGTGATTCTGCCGTTCGAGGATCGTATTCGGTGGGAGGAAATAATACGGTACCATCATTGGCACGGATGCCATAAATTTGCTGCTGTTGCAAGGCCGCTAGAAATTTACCAATAATAACGCCAGGTGAACGGGTATAGGTAAAGCCTAATTCGAAATCGGCCTCTAACAGGTTTTCTCTTGGCTCAGTCATAAAAAATTACCGCTGAATGAATTTAACACGTAGGTTATGGCATACCACGGATCAACGCTATCAAAAGCCAATTACACTGATTTAAGGTTTAGGATTATCCTAACCGGTGTAACGACGCCACAGACCAAGACTGAGCAACAAGACGGCTAACATGAGGATAGCCTGCGGGCTCAAAACTGGAATATTGGCAGAGCAGTCATCGCCTACATTATCATTGTCAGTATCCGATTGCCCTGTATTGGCAACCGCAGGGCAATTGTCGCTGTTATTCCCTATGCCATCACCATCGCTATCGATCCACTCTCCTGATACTGTTGGGAAATCATCATTTTCATTGAGTCGGCCATCGTCATCTATATCGGCATCACAGGCATCGCCCTGGCCGTCAGTATCGGTATCAATTTGATTGGCATTAGAAACGTTAGGGCAATTGTCTTGTGGCGGCTCATAGCATACGCTCATGCAGACTTGACCCGCAACACAGCCCGGTGGCGTTAGACAAAGGGCAGCGTAATGCAGGAGACCGATACTATCAATTAAATCACCATCTGGATCCATTGATAAATAATCACAGGCATCACCTTGATTATCACCGTCGAAATTATTTTGGTCAGGGTTAGCATTGTCCGGACAGTTATCAAAACGATTACGCACGCCATCTCCATCGCGGTCATAGTGCGGAAATCCACCGCCACCGCCAGCATTCTTGCTGAAAGAATTATCAACGCTACCAATGAAACAATTCAGCACCCAAGGATAACTGTCAGTCACGTAGTATCCGTATTGATCGTTAATGACCATGCCATTACATTGATCTAAATCACCACTGTTTTCTATATATTGGTAGTCATCGATATAAGTCCCGTTATAAGACCCACCGGGATCATTGTTGTTAGGACCTGGGCGGTTACCCTCAAGTAAATGATAGCTAGAGACCACCTTGCGAACCGATGCTGTTTCTGCATCAAGAAAATAAGACCCGTAAATAGGGTAACCATCAGCAGCAAAACCAATTACTGGCGAAGGCACTGAGGTTGGAATAATCGTATCGCTTCGCCATAACGCGACGGGATCACCATGGTAATGGTAGGTACCATCCGGCTGAGTATGTGCATTATGCTCATCGGCACCAAAAGTATAGTCAGCACCCAGCGGATCTAATAACCAATCGTTAGTAGCCGGGCAACC
The DNA here is from genome assembly GCA_002336035.1 of Cellvibrionales bacterium UBA1963. Classification (GTDB taxonomy): domain Bacteria; phylum Pseudomonadota; class Gammaproteobacteria; order Pseudomonadales; family UBA7434; genus UBA7434. The sequence goes on along the minus strand of DDED01000096.1, from coordinate 246 downwards.
AATAGCGGTGTTGCCATTAATATCTGAATTTTGAGCGGTTGGGTTATAACAGCCTGCCGACAACAAATCGAGCACCACGCCGTTTAACATCACAGCATCCCAATGACTCTGAGAAAGCGACGCCAACATATTAGCCGGCGATGGGTTAACAGGAATTGAAAAGGTTCTTTGATTGGCTGCAACAGCACTAGCAAAACTTCCTGTGGCATTAAAATTATGATTGGGTAAGCCATTACTACTCAAGTC
>DDED01000174.1 GCA_002336035.1 Cellvibrionales bacterium UBA1963 | reverse complement strand
TTTTGCATTTAAGTGACATTATGGTTGACCCTGGTGAGTCTGTAGAACAAGGGCAACTTATTGCACGAATTGGTGCCACAGGTCGAGTGACAGGACCTCATTTGGATTGGCGAATGAATTGGCAGCTTGGGGCTTTCTCCGCCAGAGTGGATCCCGAACAGCTGGTCAAAATCGGTGAGAATAAAGCTGATTTAAATAATTAAGAGGTTATAATCGAGATATAGAATGTGATCAGCATCAAATAAATTTATAATCGCAGGGCGCGGTACTCAATAAATATCACGCCTCTAATGGCGCGAGACACTCAAGGTAAATGACTATGATCGATAAAAAGTTACTTAATATTCTTGTCTGCCCAGTAAGCAAGGGCGAGCTAGAATACAATGAGGCAGCACAAGAATTAATTTGTAAAGCCAGTGGTTTGGCGTACCCCATACGAGACGATATTCCGGTCATGCTTGAAAGTGAGGCCCGGCCGTTAACTGACGCTGAACAGTCTGCATAAAGGTTGATTCATGAATTCTGTATTTGGAAAAATTATTGCGGGTGAAATCCCAGCTGAAAAGCTTTATGAAGACGAGCACTGCATAGTGATCCCCGATATTAATCCGGCGGCGCCCGTGCACGTTCTAGTGATACCCAAGAAACCGTTAGCGATGCTTTCTGAGGCCGATGAAAGTGATCAATTTTTGTTAGGTCACTTGATGTTGGTCGTAGCAAAAATGGCCCAGCAATTAGGGGTTGCGGACGGTTATCGTGTGATTATTAATAACGGAGCGGGCGGAGGACAGACCGTTTTTCACCTTCATATCCACATTATTGCCGGTTTTGAGATGAAAGAGAGTGATATGTAGTGGTTTTCTCTCACAATCAGCTATGCTTATTTACATTATAAGCACTACCCGTATGCCGTTATTTGACTTGACACTATTCAGAGTTTCCTCATGCCCAAACCCAGCAGTACAGCTGCCATTCGAGAAGCCTTTTTAAGCTACTTTGAACAGCAGAATCATCAACGTATCGCCAGCAGTTCTTTAGTGCCCGGCAATGATGCAACCCTGCTATTCACCAATGCTGGCATGGTACAGTTTAAAGATGTTTTTCTTGGCGAGGAGTCTCGAGAGTATGTTCGTGCGACCAGTTCACAGCGCTGTGTGCGTGCGGGTGGAAAGCATAACGATTTAGAGAACGTTGGTTATACCGCGCGTCACCATACTTTTTTTGAAATGTTGGGCAATTTCAGTTTTGGTGACTATTTTAAAGCTCAAGCAATCCCTTTTGCGTGGCACTTCTTAACGGTTGAACTGGCCATCCCAGCTGATCGTTTGTGGGTTACCGTTTATGCAGAGGATGACGAAGCCTTTGCTATTTGGCACAACGACATGGGGCTTGCCAAAGAACGGATCATTCGCATTGGCGATAACAAAGGTGCCCGCTATGCCTCTGATAATTTTTGGTCGATGGGCGATACGGGTCCATGCGGACCCTGCACTGAAATATTTTATGATCACGGTGAGCATATTGACGGCGGTTTACCTGGAACTGTCGATGAAGACGGTGATCGTTATATAGAAATTTGGAATATTGTTTTCATGCAGTACAACCGTTCAGTCGACGGTAACATGGCTGCATTGCCTAAACCATCTGTTGATACAGGCATGGGCCTTGAGCGCATAGCCGCTATCATGCAGGGTGTGCACAGTAATTATGAAATCGATATCTTTCAAAAGCTATTACACGCTACTGCAACGACTTTGAGCATAAAGGATGAGGGTCAAAGCTCTCTTCGAGTCATCGCTGATCATATTCGCTCCTGTGCTTTTTTAGTATTAGATGGCGTGCTGCCCTCGAATGAAGGTCGCGGCTATGTGTTGCGGCGCATTATTCGTCGTGCTGTTCGCCATGGCAATAAACTGGGGGCGAGCGATCTTTTCTTTTGGCGCTTGGTGTCATCCTTAATTGATACCATGGGTGATGCTTACCCTGACTTAACGGCAGCACGAGTCAGAATCGAAAACGTATTAAAAGCTGAAGAGCAGCAATTTGCACTCACGCTTGAGTTAGGCATGAAAATTCTTGAGCAAGATCTCAGTGAATTGACTGGTAACATTATACCGGGTAACACCGCCTTCAAGCTCTACGACACGTTCGGTTTCCCGTTAGACCTCACTGCTGACATTGCTCGTGAGCGTAATATGTCCATTGACGTTGAGGCGTATGATGCTGCTATGGCGCAACAACGGGCTCAGGCTAAAGCGGCGAGCCAATTTAAATTGAGCGGGGCAGATAAACTCGATTTCGAGTCATTCGGTTTAACCGTGGCGACTGAATTTACCGGCTATGATCAACTCAATGATAAAGCTAAAATTGTTGCTCTCTTTACTGGCACTGACTCTGTTAAAGATATTGTCTCAGGACAAGAGGCTTTGGTTGTGCTCAGCCACACTCCTTTTTACGCTGAGTCAGGCGGTCAAGCTGGCGATGCCGGACTGTTGAGAACGTCAGTTGCTCGTTTCGAGGTGAGCGACACATTTAAGCAAGGCAATTTTTTTATTCATCGCGGACATCTCAGCCAAGGTTCCTTGCGTTTAGCTGACGCTGTTGACGCTGAAGTGACGCCACATGTGAGGCAATCAACGGCACTTAATCATTCGGCAACCCACTTGTTACATGCAGCCTTAAGGCATGTGCTTGGGGATCACGTCACCCAAAAAGGCAGTTTAGTTGATGCCGAGCGCTTACGATTTGATTTCTCACACACCGAAGCCATGTCGGGGCAGCAACTCCTTGATGTGTCAGACTTGGTCAATCAGCAGATACGTCATAATACCTGTGTTGAAAGTCAGGTGACCGATATGGAGTCGGCGCAAAAAACTGGCGCGATGGCATTGTTTGGTGAAAAGTATGGCAGTG
>DDED01000115.1 GCA_002336035.1 Cellvibrionales bacterium UBA1963 | reverse complement strand
CCTACCGGCGTCCACGCACTTAACTCTTGCTCAATGCCAGGGAAACGGTCGAGTAAATTCACTTGCATATTGTCGGTCTGAATTGCGCCTACACGTATGCCATTGATCCGTATCGCAGGACTAAATTCCATAGCCATCATTCGGGTTGCTTGTTCTTGTCCAGCTTTTGCTGCCCCATAAGGAATAGAGCCAATGTTTGCAACACGTGACATACCAGAAGAAATGTTGACCACAGCGCCAGCACCCTGATCTTGCATATGAGGAATACAATCACGGCTTAAATATACAGGCGCCATCAAGTTAACGCGCATTGTTTCGTACACTTGCTCGTCAGTTATATTTGCTGTGGGCCCATGGCCCTTGCCGCCAGCATTATTAACCAACACGTCAATACGGCCGAACCTATTTAACGTATCAGCAATAATGTTAGCGCGCCCAGTCGCTTGGGTGACATCAGCCACAACAGCTAACGCCTGACCGCCAGCCGCTTCTATGGCGTTGACTTGAGCATCAACATCAGCTTGCGTGCGTGCAACACAAACAACACTCGCACCCACTTCAGACAACGATAGTGCAGTGCAAGCACCAATACCTTTCCCCGCACCCGTCACAATAGCAACCTTGTTATCTAATCGAAATTTATCGAGAATCAATGAATATTCCGCCAATAAAAAAATAGTTAATGCTAAAAAAAATACAATTATTATTCTAAAACTTCAACCTTAAGTGGTTTAGCTTCTAATTCAAGACGCGCATCTTTACCGCCAATTTGCTTAGGCTCAAGATCTTTCATCTGCTTCTTCGCTTTGCTGGATAACTGGCTAAACCGATCGACCTTGCCAGCCAAACCCTGATTACCCACTAAACCCGTGACCAATTTATTGTAGTGCTCGCCGGCTGAACCCAAAGTCTGGCCCAGCGAATGCACTCGCTCAGTGATGGTGCAAACCGAGTTATAGATCGCTAATGCCTGATCACCTAAGTCTTTAGCTTGCTCATTACTTTGCTGAACCTTCCACAAGTTCGACACGGTACGCAAGATAGGAATTAAAGTGGTGTGCGAAACTAAAATAACATTTCTTTCATAGCCATAACCAAACAGTTCTTTATCAAACTTTAACGCCTCAATATACGCTGGCTCAATGGGCATAAACATTAAAATAAAATCGGGCGATTGAATGCCCGATAAGTCGGTATAGTCTTTTTTAGCCAAATCTTCGATATGTTTTTTCACCGCCATTACGTGCGCTTTTAATGCTGCATTAATTTCTTCATCAGTGGTAGCGCTAATCGAACGATCGTAATCGGCTAAAGTCATTTTGCTGTCAATGACCAAACATTTGTCATCCGGTAAGCGAATAATATAATCTGTGCGCTTAACATTACCTGCTGCACCAAAACTGTCTTGAGTGGTGTAATGATGATCTTTGAGCAAGCCACTCATTTGCAAGGTTCGCTCTAACTGAGCTTCACCCCAAGCGCCACGCTGCTGAGTATCGCCTTTAAGTGCCGAGGTTAAATTTATTGCCTCGGACTCCATCTTTAAGCCAACCTCCAGTACTTTTTTGATTTCAGCTGTCAGGTTGGTATTATCTTTTACCGATGCGCTATGCACCTCATTTACGCGTTTTTGAAAACCCTCCATCTGTTCTTTAAACGGCTTCAACATACTGTCGAGTGTCGTTTGGTTCGCCTGACTTAAACTTTTTCCTTTTTCATCAAAGATTTTATTCGCTAGATTCTCAAATTCTTTTTTAATGCTGTCCTTTTGCTGTTCAATTTGCTCAAGTTGTTTAGTAAAACTTACATCGCGCTCAACTTGCTCGGCCTTTAATGCTGCATGACGAGCCGTTAGATCGTTGTAGGCTTGCTGGTGCTGCTCAACCTTTTTAACCATCTCAATTGACTGCATTTCTTGCTTGTTTAATTGCTGCTGTAATGATTCGGTTGCCTGCATGTATTTGGCCAGTTCAGCTTTGCCGCCCGCCTCGCTTAATTTCACCTCACTGATGTGCTGTTTTAATTTATCACTGTTTTTATTTACCAGTAATCCAGTCACAGCGCTACATACGACGGCCGTCAATGCTATAAATGTCATTGCAATTCCCATATCCATCAAGCCGTTCTCCTCTTTAGGCAGTTTGCTTATATGTAGACGTTATTGGCTCAATAAATAGCAGATTTTTGTGTGCGCTGTGTGAAATTTTTCTTTACCGAGCGTATTGTGACACAGCGTTGATTGAGTGACTATTACTATGATCAACCGTCACCTGAACCCGACCGCGAGACTGTCGAAAATCCATTCAATGAATGAGAAAAAGTCTTAACAACCATCAATAACGCCCTTTGAGCGCTTTTTCATTACCCTTTAACGCTTAATCACCTATCGATCAAAGTTCAACCTATAATAAGTGATGAGGTCGACGCGCTTGTATCAGGGAAGTCATGAATATAATAATACAATTAATCGTTAGTCTTTTTGTCACTGGATGGCTAAGCCTTAGCGTATCAAGCACTTCTCAGGCCTACGATGTTGAAGCCAATAGTTTTGATAATACTATTTACCTTTTATTAAAAAACCCCACCTCTAATGCGCCTTTTTCCTCTATTGATCTAAGCATTCAATCGCCCCCATTTATTAACGCTGCTTCAGCAACATTTATCCCTAGTTCTATTGATAGCAATCGCAGTGATCTGCTAGCCCTCACATTTGATGTTTATAATAATATTGCGTTAGCCAGCAATGGCAACATGGTCATCACCGTTAATGGCATTATTTCTGGGCAATGGGTGAGCTTTCCCGTCACAGTGCCGTTAACAGTAGTCAATAGCAGCCAAGCAGCGCAAGGTGAGATTGGCTCAGGTCCTCCTCCGACCAACGGTGACCCGGCCGATACTGATGGCGATGGCATCAGTGATGCACTAGAAACCGCTTTTGGCAGTGATGCGAATAATAACGAATCATTTCCTGGTGGGCCCATTATTGCGAATGTGCCCATGTTAAATGGAATTGGCTTTTTATTGCTTGCCTACTTAATGACAAGATTTCAAGGTATAGCGAGTAAAATTATGCCCTCGAAGGGGAAGCGCGCATGAAGCGACTGACCCATTCAGCTATGATGGTATGGTTGCTAATGCAGGCACCGTCTGTTTTAGCCGGCAACGCGACGCGTATTCAATTATTGGCTGATATTCCTGCGCCCGGTGCGCCCATCATCATGCCCCTTAACGCAACAGCGACCGCCAGTAGCTATAATCCAACGCCAGAAATGCCAGGCACTGGCGACTCATCCTTCACCGTTGACGGTAATTCAGCCACCCGCTGGGAGTCTCAGCATAATATCGACCCTAGCTGGCTAACGCTTAATTTTGGCGCTACTTATGCTTTAAATGAAGTGATTATCGACTGGGAAGCCGCCAATGCAGCAAGCTATTCAGTACAAGGCTCTCTAGATAACCAAAACTGGGTGCCTATTGCCGAACAGACTGGCGGCACTTTTGGCGATCGAACCGATACCGTTGCCTTGTCAGGCGTTTATCAATACCTTCGTGTGCATGGCACGCAACGCAGCCCGGGTAACGACTGGGGCTACTCGATTTGGGAAATCACTGCGACGGGCAGTCGCTACCATATCGCCGATGACGATAACGACGGGGTTTACGATGACAGCGATCAATGCCCCAATACACCCGCCGACACCACGGTCGATGCCAGCGGGTGCGAGAGAATCACAGTCGACAGTGACAATG
>DDED01000061.1 GCA_002336035.1 Cellvibrionales bacterium UBA1963 | reverse complement strand
TTAACTAGTGCATGAACCCGATCTTTGGCATCACAGATCAAGGTGCTGTTATCTCGATGAACAATACAACTTTGGTCGAGTGAGTTAATCAGCTGATTAAACCCTGATTCGCTGATAACTTGGTAGTCCTGACCAATAATGCCATAGCTAGCGAGCACATCTATTGATGCACAGCGGCGATTTTGCACATGTAACGGGCTGAATTTACTGAATAGAGCGTGTATTTGAGCTATGAGCATGATCGATTCCTTATTTCATGGATATTGATAAAAGAGTGATTATCGGCCAACATCAAGCATCGTCGAGGATCATTATGCCGCTAAGGCGGTGCATTGCTCAGACCAATCACTGTATACTTAACCAGTGTATACGCATACAGTGTTTTTGCAAGAATTGAGAGCCGATAAATACAGCATTATTTCGATAAAACCGATTAAACGATTGTTTATTATGGAAATAAATCGCCCTTTTGATTATGATTAATTCATTGATGGGTGAAAAATTCACACAGTTGTTGGTGCGTAATTAGCTTTTTTGATGGTCAAAGTGATTACCAAGTAAAACCACTGAGGGATTAACCATGAGATTACTGATTTCAACACTGTGCCTATTCTTGTTAAGTGCCTGTGCAACCCAGCCCATGCCCCATCAGGGGGCGCAGCAAGATAAAAATCACGCGGCATTGGGGGCTATTATTGGTGCGGTAGCCGGTGCTGTGGTGGGTGGCCAGCTGGATGATGATGGCAATCGCGACAAGGGGATTATTTTGGGTGCGCTTGTTGGCGCGGCCTCGGGTGCGGGTATCGGGCACACAATGGACTTACAAGAACAAGCTTTTCGTGACGAATTAGCTGCTGAGCAGCGTCGTTCTGACGTTGCCATTGAGCGAGTTCGTGATGACCTACTTAAACTTACCTTTGACAATGAAATAACGTTTGATTTTAATCAAATATCGATTAAACCTAGCTTTCTCAACAGCTTGACTAAAGTCAGCCAAGTCATGGCAAAATATCAATCGAGTGCACAAGTCGTCGGGCATACCGACTCTCGGGGAACCGAGGCATACAACCAGTTGTTGTCAGAGCGCCGCGCCGCTGCAGTGGCGAATTACCTAATTGATTCTGGTATTTCTGCGAGCTTGATCGACTCAGAAGGGCGTGGTGAATACGAGCCTCGTGAGTCAAATGTCACAGAGGCCGGTCGCGCGCTGAACCGCCGGGTAGAGCTTTTTATTCGGCCTCAAGCAAATTAGTTAAGGGTCAGTCGTCAACCGATAGTTTAGCCTTGCATGACATATTGACTCATGGGAATGCAGTCCATGCGTTCAAAGTCGATGAATTTACTGCAACTGTCGATCATTGCTTGTTCGCGTGCTTGGCACAGGGCCTTATCATTACCAGCGGCATAAAAGCCGAGTCGACTATTTATCGCTTCGGCAGGAAAGTTTTCTTCAATAATAGCATCATGGGCAATCGTATTACTGGTTAAGCCTTGGATAACAACGTTTTGACGATAACCGTAAGTTGACTGCGTATCGATAGCGACTTGAGTGTGTTGCTGATGCCAAATTGCAATCCACTCATCGTGGCTTAGTCGGTCAGGTTTGCGTAAAAAAACGACCTCGCACATACCCGGACTCCGACGGCCAACGGGTCGTTGCGCCTCGGGTTCGACCAGCGGCGCCGACTCCCATACAGCGTAGCCGGCATAGCGACTGACATGCTGGGCAATGCTTGCCTCGATAGCGTCGCGGTAAATATAACTATCGACCCAAAGCGTGATTAAACCGGCCACTAGATCGTCGTCGCTAGAAATAATGTAAGGTGCGGCGTCAGCAACGTCCTCGTCAGCAATGCAGATCCGTAAATATCGGCTATTGAGCCCAATCAAGGCGGGACTTAATTGCTCAAGCAATTGTGCACGAAACGCTGCCGAATCTATGTCCTTTGCTTTCCAAATCGAGTAGATTAATTTTTGCATAAGATTTTGCCTCTTTTAACGCGTTAGATATACTATGCAATACCGAGATAAAGACTGTTATATGGCGGCAAATGCGATTTATTTTTTCAATTTATTTATCTATTCTTTGGGTCATTCTATCGCTTACTGCGCGAAGTAAGCTTACAAATAATAAAACTTAGCTGGGTGCTGTTATGAAATTTGTTTTATCAACCTCCTTTAACACTATTGAAGATTTAATGGCGCTTGCGCCGGTTGCCGATGAGAGCGGCTGGGATTCGCTGACCTTTTCTGATCATATCGTTCATCCTGAAACGATTTCAACACCCTACCCTTACACAGAGGACGGTTCTCGACGCTGGGAAGCGTTTACTGATTGGCCCGATCCGTGGGTATTAATTGGTGCGTTAGCCGCCATGACAAAGCGGATTCGATTCACTAATAATGTCTACGTGTTACCCATGCGCAATCCGTTTATGGCCGCTAAAGCGATCAGTACTGCTGCAGTCATTTCAAATAATCGTGTCACGCTCACCATTGGTATGGGCTGGTCATCAGATGAATTTGCCTTGGTTGAGCAGCCGTTCGAACGGCGCGGTAAACGGGCCGATGAAATGGTTGAGGTGATGCGCAAATTATGGACTGGTGAGTGGGTTGAGCATCACGGTGAATTTTATGAGTTTGAACGGCTAGAAATGACCCCGGCGCCAACTGAGCGGATTCCAATTTATGTCGGTGGTATTTCTAAGTTTGCTTTTCGGCGTTCTGCACGTTTAGGCGACGGTTGGTTAAGTGATTTGCAAACCAGTGCCGAAATTGTTGAATGCATTAACACGATTAATAATTATCGCAAAGATTATGGCCGTGATCACTTGCCGTTTGACGTCATGGCCTCACCCAGTGACGCTTTTACCCTCGATCATTATAAGCGGTTAGAGGATCAAGGAGTGACCCATTTACTGACCATGCCGTGGCCCTTTTACCCCAACGATAAGGTAGACCCCTTAACGCAGAAAAGCGATGCGATTAAACGCTTTTCTGATGAAATCATTGCCAAGATGGATTAAAAAATCAATGGAGCCAGTCGAATAGGACTTTGCGAGCACTTTCAACGCCGTCGCCCTTGGTGGCAGAAAACAGTTGGGCCGATGTGTTGGGTTGATCTTTAACCGCTTGTTCTACTAGCATTAACGCCTGTTTGGCTGCACCGCGCTTAAGCTTATCGGCTTTGGTCAGTAAAATATGACACCGAAGACGATACTGCTTGACCCAGTCCAGCATGATGGCGTCGTAAGGTTGAAGGGGGTGCCGGACGTCCATGACCAAGACTAAACCGGTTAAAGACGCGCGCTTTTCTAGGTAGTGTTCGAGATGTTTTTGCCATTCAAGCTTCTTACTGATCGCGACTTTTGCGTAGCCGTAACCGGGTAAATCGACCAGGCGCTGCTGGTCGTTTAGCGAGAAAAAATTGATTAATTGTGTTCGGCCCGGTGTTTTACTGGTTCTCGCTAATTTTTTTTGACCAGTTAAGCGATTGATTGCACTTGATTTTCCGGCATTTGATCGGCCTGCAAAGGCCGTCTCTAAGCCTTGATCAAACGGACATTGTGCCAGTTTGGCGGCACTTTGCACAAAACTGGCGGAGGCGAAGTATTTATGAAGGTCAGTAACAGAGGAAGCGGCGTCAGTCATAGTTTACCAGTATGTATTTCAATCAGATCGGGAGCTGTCAATGGCCCAGGTGCCAGTATACCGCGATAATTGCATTCTCCGTTATTTTGTTTTATGTGCGGAGCCAATTGGCAGAAAATGACGTATAAAAATCTGTATTTACTGCTTTCTGAGACAAATTAGCTCTACGATCGCCTTGCAAGCAGTGGTAGAATTCCGATTTTTAAAGAGTCGTCGACGAGTCAGGGCAACATGCATGTGACACGTTACGAGGTATTTGTACTTTTTTAGGTAAAATAAATGATAAAGCTCCGCCTTTTTTACGCTTTCATCTTCTGCTTTGTTGTCATCGTTCAGTCGGCTTGGGCCGGTGGTGATGCCGCACAGGGCAAGCTGAAAGTTGACAGTTGTCAGGCCTGCCATGGTGCCGATGGCAACAGTCTCATTCCGTCCAATCCTAAATTGGCGGGTCAGGGTGAAAAATACCTGCTAAAGCAACTTCATGATGTGCAAAGAGGCGAGCGGGTGATTGGTATGATGGTTGGGCAACTTAACCATTTTAATGATCAAGATCTAGCCGATATTGCGGCGTTTTATGCCGAGCAAACCCAGACACAAAGCTTTTCAGAAGAAAAGTGGGTCACTTTAGGGCGAGAAATTTACCGAAATGGTAACCATCAGCGGGGTATTCCGTCCTGTACCGGTTGTCACGGACCATCAGGCAGCGGTAACGCGCCGGCTGGTTTTCCGATGCTTGCCGGCCAGCATGCTGAGTACCTAGCCATTCAGTTGAGACATTTTTCGGTCGGTAATCGTAATAATGACGGCGGTGGAAAGGTCATGCGCGACATTGCGGAACGAATGAATGAAAATGAGATCCAAGCAGTGGCCAGTTATATTGCTGGTTTACGACCCTGATAGAGGCAACGTATGTTCACTTTTAGGGTCGCCGCTCATCAATAAAAATTTTCTTTTGCATAGGATTCGCAGTCATGAACTACCTTCTTCGTTTGAGCCATTTATTTTTACTGCCGTTTTTTATCTTTGCTTCTGTGGCTTGCGCTGACAAGTCAGACATGAAGGCGGCTTCCTTTGAGGCGGGCACTCACTACCAAATACTGGCCAATCCTGCGCGCACACTTAATCCGAATAAAATTGAGGTGATGGAGGTTTTTTGGTACGGCTGTTCGCATTGCTATTCTTTTCAGCCGATGTTGCATAAATGGGAATCAAGCCTAGCTGACGATGTCGTGTTTGCTAAAACACCGGCCATTTGGCGAGATTTCATGAAATTACATGCAAATGTTTACTATACCGCTGAGAGCTTATCGTTATCAAATGCCGGACATGACAGTATTTTTGCTTTGCTGGCTAAAAGCCCACGCTTAAGTGACCAAGAAAAATTTGCCGATATTTTTGTTCAACACGGCATAAGCCGCGAAAATTTTCATCAAACACTCAATTCTTTTGGTGTTATGAGTAAGGTGTCTCAGTCTGAGAAACGGGTGAAGAAAAATTATCTTGTGCAGGGCACGCCAGAATTAATCGTTAACGGTAAATACCGCATCAGCGGCAAAATGGCCGGTAGTCAAGCCGGGATGCTAAAGGTCGCCGATTATTTAATCGGACTGGAACGCCAATAAAGGTAAAATCTTATAACTATTGAATAAAACCGTCTCAATGGCGGTTTTATTTCTTAAAACCCACCTATAATTATTGAACGTTAGATAATTCGTCCAACAAACTGCCCCATTATTCCTATTAAAAGAGTGTTTATGAAGTTTATCTCATCATTTACCCGTGCTCGTCAGCAATGGTTTGCTAAGTTACGCAATCACCAAGCATTGGTTAAAAGGGCGCATAATTTAGAAGAGTTGCTGTGGGAATTTTCGCTTGTTGGTGAAAGTCAAGATGATCTGTTAGATGAATTAATTGTCGATTTACGGCAACAGTTAAGCAGCGGTGACGCCGTGATTGATAGCGCATTGCTCGCCACAGTTCATAAAGCGATCAGTAATGCTGTAACGGTCCGACGCAGCAATCTTGATAAGCAGCTTCAAAGTTTTAATGACGGCGTAGCCCAGCTGTTAGCATTGAACCCCTCACCCAAGGCAAAAAAGAAACTATCGGCATTTATGCGCAGCTGCCAAAGTGCGTTGAAAAAAAATCAACCAATAGATTTTATGGCAGTGAATTTCTTTCGCCTTCAGGGTTTAATTTTAAATGATTTATCGCACGGGTCAAAGTCGGTTGAACAAGTTGAGCCAATAGCTGGACGCTTAGAAGCAATACTGGCCGATATTCTTTCACAGCTTAAACCTTTGGCCGCGACAGAGGGCGCCCTTATCAGTGCTCAAAATTTACTGTCTAAAGGACTCAATAATGAAAATTTGCTGTTACTGTTAAATCACTTAAAAACGGTTATTGTCGGCGCTCATGACAACGACCATCAAGAGTTTGAGTTATTTTTGAAAGGCTTAAATGATCAGCTCTTTCGGCTTAACAACGACGTCAGTTGCGTTGGTACATCGGCGCATTCAATCATTGCTATGGGTGAGAGTTTTGAGCAGACGGTGCGCGATGACATAAGCATATTTTCTGGCAGTATTGAAACAGCGCCATCGATGCAGTCATTGCAGGCATCAGTTAGGTCGCACGTTGCTTTAGTTTCTTCACAGCTCGATGAATATCAAAAAAAGCGTGACCAGCAAAAACGTGATTATGAAATTAAATTAGCAGCAATGCGCTCACATGTTCAGCTGTTAGAAGTAGAGACTGCAAGGGCTGAGGCTGAGCTTGAAGTTCAACGTCAATATACTGAGCTTGACGGGCTTACTGAGCTGCCCAATCGAGAGGCGTATGACCGGCGTGTGAGTATAGAGCTCGAGCGTTTCATTCGGTACGGTAATACCTTTTGCCTCGTCGTGCTTGATGTTGATCGATTTAAAGCCATTAATGACAATTACGGGCATTTAGCGGGCGATAAAGTTTTAAAATTATTGGCAAAAACGGCTAAGAAAAGACTCCGTTCCAGCGATTATATTGCCCGTTATGGCGGTGAAGAATTTGTGATTTTATTGCCAGAGACGAGTGCCGATTCTGCACTGACCTTAATGAATGATATCTGCGCACAAATCCGCAACAGCCCGTTTCATTTTCAAACACAGCCATTAAAAATAACCGTGTCATTAGGCATTGCTGAGGTCGCTGCAGATGACTCAGTAGAAGATTTGTTTAGCCGTGCAGACAAAGCCATGTACCAAGCCAAGGACATGGGCAGAGACCAATGTCGCGTCGCGGCCTGATCATTTGTTTTTGCGACGTTTCGATTTAAAATGGCTTAACATTAAACTATTTTTCAACCGCTTGCCTGTAGTGGTCTACAATGATAGGCAATCATTTTATAAATGCAAAACGATAAATGTGTCGACTAAGATGAAACAATAATAAGTCCATATTTTACAGCTAAAAAAGTGGAGAGTGGAACAATGAGCGACGAAGATAATGAAGATTTAGGGCTTTTTGAGCAGCTCGATGAAGCATTAGAAGAGCGAGAACAAAGCGGCGACCGGCGCAAGAAAAATTTAGGCATCGATTTAAACGATGGAACGGATCGGCGTAAAAGCGACCGTCGTTTGAATAAAAAATAATCATTGTCATGTTTTATTGTGCACAGTCGTGGCTACGGTTTAATTCAAATGTTAAATTTGGCCTTCTCGACTGGCCCCTGTTCATAGTTAGTGCCAATATGTACTATATCGTAACCTTATAGGCCCTCCTAAGTTATTGATTTTAATATTCCATGTTGTCTTTAGACGCAATTGGCTATGGCAACCACTTGCCGCCGCGTATAAGATGTCATTCAACTTATCAGACGGCCTTACGATGGTGCTATTTTTTAAGTTAAGACCCTGTTTTTCTAAACAGCATTTTTGAGCTATTGCAGACTTCCCGGTTGGTTTTTAAATGGGATGACTGTAATTTTTAATCAATATTCGTCAACAACCAAAGACGCAATAATCTTATGTTAATAGCTATTCCTAAAGAAACAGCCGCAGGTGAATTACGCGCTGCGTTAATCCCTGATACGGTAAAAAAATTAGTTCGCATGGGCGCAGAGGTCAGTCTCGAGGCTGGTGCTGGTGCTGGTGCTGGATTCTCAGACAGTGACTATGAGGCCGTTGGTGCAACCATTGCAACCGATAAAGCCTCGCTGTTAGGCGCTGCCGATGTTGTCCTTCGGGTGCGTAAACCTGAACTTAGCGATGTGGAGCTTTTAAAGTCTGGCAGTATCCATGTCAGCTTTCTTGATCCATTTAATGAGCATGAGTTAATAGATGCATTAAAGGCTAAAAACATCAGTGCTATTAGCATGGAGATGATTCCTCGCAGCACGCGCTCACAAAAAATGGACGCACTGAGTTCGCAGGCTAACTTGGCGGGTTATGTCATGGTTATGCAAGCAGCCAATTACTTGCCTTCGATTTTACCTATGATGATGACCCCGGCTGGAACGTTGAGGCCTGCCAAGGTGTTTGTTATTGGTGCTGGTGTCGCTGGCTTACAAGCAATTGCGACAGCAAAACGTTTGGGCGCTCAGGTCACCGCGTTTGATACGCGTTCTGAGGTGGCTGAACAAGTTCGATCAGTGGGCGCTAAGTTTTTAGAGATTGATCTTGGTGAAACTGGATCTACGGCAGACGGTTATGCAAAAGAGTTGACGCCTGAACAACTTCAAATTCAGCGCGATGCTCAAAAAGGAGTGATTGCGGCTTCAGATGTTGTGATTACTACTGCTCAAGTTTTTGGTCGCAAACCGCCAGTGATTGTGCCGCGTGAATTTGTGGAAGGCATGCGGCGTGGCAGTGTGGTGATTGATATGGCGGCAGAGACCGGTGGTAACGTAGAAGGTTCTGCACCGGGTGAAGTGGTCGAGCTTGAAGGCGTGAAAATTGTTGGTACGGGTAATTGGCCTAATTCAGTACCCCGAGATGCGTCACAGATGTATTCAAGTAACTTATTCAGTTTGGTTAGTGAATTTTGGGACGAAGAAGCTAAAGCAGTTGTTTTGGATTTTGATAATGATCTGATTGGCTGTGTTATAACGCACAACAATGACATCGTTAATCAAACTATCGCTAATATTCGCTCTGGAGATAAATAAGCATGGACATTATCAATCTAGTTTTCATTTTTGTTCTTGCCATATTTCTTGGTGTTGAACTTATTAACAAGGTTCCATCAACGTTACACACTCCGTTGATGTCTGGATCTAATGCAATTTCTGGTATCACTTTGGTTGGAGCATTAGCTCTTGCTGGCTCAGATAATGCAATGGTTAGCATGCTTGGTGCGGTTGCGGTGGGCTTTGCAACGATTAATGTTATTGGTGGTTATATGGTAACTGACCGCATGCTCGCAATGTTTAAAAAGAAAGAAGGCGGTGATGGAAAATGAATGAAGAGATAATTGATTTAGTTTATATAGTTGCAGCTGTCTTATTCATAGTTGGCCTTAAGTTTTTAGGTTCTCCAGCCTCAGCCAGAAAAGGTAACATCATCTCTTCAGTTGGTATGGCGATCGCTGTTATTGCTACGTTGTTTACTAAAGGTCTGAACTACGAATTAATCATTGGTGGTTTTGTCATAGGCGGTGTTATTGGCGCGGTCGTTGCTCGAAAAGTAGAAATGACATCGATGCCAGAGATGGTTGCCTTATTTAATGGCTTTGGTGGTTTGGCCAGCTTGTTCGTTGGTTGGTCTGCCTTAAAAAATGAACCGTCCCCTGAATTATTCTTTTTAGCGACAGTGTTTCTATCTATTTTAATTGGCGGTTTAACGTTTACGGGCTCTTTGCTGGCTTATGGTAAGCTTAGTGAGAGGATTTCTGGCCGCCCCTTTGTCTATATGGGGCAGAGGATTGTTAATTCTAGTATTTTGATTGCGGTAGTGGTTTGTGCGGTTTTATTTATTCAAAATCCTGCTGATCAAAATTGGTTGTATCTTGCCGTGGGCTTATCGTTGCTATTGGGTGTTATGTTTGTCCTGCCTATTGGCGGTGCAGATATGCCAGTAGTCATGTCGCTGTTAAATAGTTTTTCAGGTATCGCAGCGGCAGCTGCTGGGTTTGCGATCGGTAATATTTTATTGATCGTCGCCGGTTCTTTAGTGGGTGCTAGTGGCATCATCTTAACTAATATTATGTGCAAGGCAATGAACCGTTCATTATCAAACGTGCTGTTCTCAGGTTTTGGGACAGTAAGCACCAGTTCTGGCCCGGTTGTCGAGCAGGGTGAAGTAAAGCCTATGTCGGCTGATGACGCGTATTATGTTCTTGAAGCTGCCAGCAGTGTGGTGGTTATTCCGGGATACGGTATGGCCGTTGCTCAAGCCCAGCACGTAGTTAAAGAGCTGCAAGAATTGTTGGAAAAAAACGGTGCTGAAGTGGTCTATGCTATTCACCCCGTTGCTGGTCGAATGCCAGGTCACATGAATGTGCTGCTAGCAGAGGCAGATGTTCCCTATGATCTGCTGTTAGAGATGGATCAAATCAACCCAAGAATGGAAAATTTTGACGTTGCTATTATCATCGGCGCTAACGATGTTGTTAACCCTGCTGCCCGTGAGGTTGAGTCAAGTCCTATTTATGGTATGCCGGTAATTAATGCTGACCAAGCTCAGACTGTTTTTGTACTTAAAAGATCAATGGCATCTGGCTTTGCAGGTATAGACAATCCTTTGTTCCTTAAAGAAAATACCAGAATGTTATTCGGTGATGCTAAAGAGTCTATATCGACTCTAGTTTCTGAATTTAAGTCTTAAAATTTAAGAAAATAACCCCCCTTAAAAACTTCTCAAGATGCTATAATTTAAGCTCTTTAATAAGCCTAAATTTCTTACTAAAAATTAATAAAATATATAAATAAATCCCTTTAAATGGACGATATAGCTAAAGAAATAATACCTTTAAATATAGAAGATGAGCTGAAAAGCTCTTATATGGAATACGCTATGAGCGTAATTGTTGGAAGAGCTCTTCCAGATTCTAGAGACGGTCTTAAACCGGTGCACAGAAGAACATTATTTGCTATGAATGTATTGAATAATAATTGGAATTTAGCTCATAANNATGTTATTTGGTGATGCAAAAGAAACGCTTGGCAATTTAGTGAAAGCATTTGATTAAATAAGATGTTGAAAAAAAGCGCCTAACAGGCGTTTTTTTTTAGATATTTTTTTAGTTAAGGCTCGAACGAATATAGCCGGCTAACCGAGATGTTGCTTGACTTGCTGCACGCCGCTCATAGACCA
Organism: Cellvibrionales bacterium UBA1963; assembly: GCA_002336035.1. Lineage (GTDB taxonomy): Bacteria > Pseudomonadota > Gammaproteobacteria > Pseudomonadales > UBA7434 > UBA7434. The sequence goes on along the minus strand of DDED01000061.1, from coordinate 4,312 downwards.
AGCTAATGTCAATTGAGCCAAGGTCTGGCAAGCGATCGGCTTTACCATAACGTTCAATGGCATCCAAACCGTCAGGTATTGTGCTTTGAGCGAGTACCGTTATTCCTAAGCCTTCGCTAATGGCGGCTTGAATTCCAGACAAGTCTGGGTTGGTATGAATGATCCGCCACGGTTGTTTAATTTTATCTAAAGCTTTTAAAGCTCGTTTACGGTACAAGCAGCCATCTTGAGCAAGAATTAGCGGTAATTTATCTTGGCGATCGTTTAAATAATCTTTTTTCCCCACCCACACTAAGCGGTCAGATTTAATCAGGCCTTTGCGCTTAGTTGATGGCTTATCATGCAGACCTAAAATTAAATCATATTGCGTGCGCTGTGTTTCTGAGAGAAGGTTGCGACTAAGGTCGCTCAATACTTCTAATGTTACTTGCGGATAAGACTGCACGAAGCGACCAATAATTTTGGGGAGAAGTGTGGTGGCAAATTCACTGGGAATGCCGAGTCTAATCTCTCCTGCGAGCTCAGGCTTAGCGAATCGATTTAATAACTGGTCGTTGAGGGATAGGATTTTTTTCGTGTCTTCATAGATGGCTGAACCAGCGTCGGATAAGTTCAGCTGCTTATTGAAGCGAAGAAAGACTTCAGCACCTAAATGTCCTTCGAGCTTTTTTATTTGCAGGCTAATGGCAGGCTGTGAGCGGCCTAAGTGGTCTGCAGCTGCAGTGACTGAGCCTAGATCGGCCGTCGCTATAAATGCCCTTAAGGCGTCCATCGATAAATTTCTCATATTTAAATTCCAAATACATTTATCAAAACTATTAATTTAACAAATGTATTCGATTAGCGCTACAATAGCAAGATTGAGCATTGAATGCTTGCCTAAAGTGTTTTTAAGCCTATTTTTCTAAAGAAAATTTTCATTATTAAAGAGATAAAATCGATGCCCTTGTTTACTGCCTGTTATGACCTTCATCTTGCCGCAGGCGGTAAGATGGTTGAGTTTGCTGGTTATCAAATGCCCGTTCAATACTCTGATGGTATTCTTACAGAGCATCTGCACACGCGAAGCCAGGCAGGCTTATTTGATGTTTCTCATATGGGGCAATTAATAGTTGAAGGGCCAAACTGTGTTGCCGAGTTAGAAGCCGTCTTACCCATTGATGTGGCTGCCTTATCAATTGATCAGCAGAGTTATGCCGTGCTAACGAATATTACAGGCGGTATTCTAGATGACCTTATTATTACTCGACTCACTGAAAATCAATTTATGTTAGTAGTCAATGCGGCTTGTAAACTCGCTGATATCAGTTATTTGCAGCAACAATTAAAAACCAGCGAGGTTGTCTATCAAGAGCAACAGGCCTTGCTTGCTTTGCAGGGACCACTTGCTGCGCAGGTGTTACAAAGTTTGGCTCCTCAGAGTGCCGAGCTAACATTTATGCGCGGAGCTTGGCTGCTTATAAATGATCAGCGCTGTTACGTCACTCGCTCGGGCTATACAGGAGAGGATGGCTTTGAAATTTCGATAGACAATCAGCACGTTGTTTCATTAGCCCGGACCTTGCTAGCAAACACCTCTGTTAAGTGGGTAGGCTTAGGCGCGCGTGATTCTCTAAGACTAGAGGCGGGTCTTTGTCTTTATGGCCATGATATGAATAGCGAAAGCACAGTGATTGAGGCAGGTTTAAGCTGGAGTATTAGCCGGAGTCGCCGAGAGAATGGCAAAAAAGCAGGAGGTTTTCCTGGTGCTGATGTTCTGTTCTCACAAATGCAAAGCCGAGTTCAACAAAGGCGAGTAGGCTTTACCATTGATGGTCGTGCACCGGTACGCGAGGGAGTTGAGGTGGTTGATGAGAATCAGAACAAGATAGGCATAGTCACTAGCGGTGGATTTTCCCCAACCCTTAGCGCGCCGATTGCTATGGGTTACATCGATTGTGAATTTTCAAAGCCGGGTGACCAAGTAATGGCTTTGGTGCGAGGTAAGTTGAGGTCCATGACCGTTGCTGCACTGCCGTTTGTTGCGCAAAACTATCAGCGCTAACCCGTATTTAATGACCGTATTTTTTTGAGAGCGTTAAGACTATGACAGAAACACTATTGCAAGAACTGGCTACTAATACTGAGCTGAGTGAAACCGTTAATCCGACAGAGGGGAGGCAACAATATGCCCAGCTATCTTCGCAATATCAAGATTCGCCGTTAGATGGGTTTGAAGCGAGGCATATCGGCCTCACTGCTGGGATAGAAAACAGTGACCATCAAGTGATGCTTGAGGCCTTGGGTTACAGCTCAATGGAATCATTTATCACTGAGGTTGTTCCAGAAAGTATTTATCAGCAGGGCCTATTGAACTTACCTGATGCATTGTCTGAAGTGGAGGCTTTGGCTACCCTCAAAACTATAGCCAAAAAGAATTTACCGTTTCGTTCTTTAATTGGCCAAGGTTATTATGCGACAGAAACGCCAACCGTTATTTTACGAAATATTTTAGAGAGTCCGGCATGGTACACTGCCTACACCCCCTATCAACCTGAAATATCGCAGGGCCGCTTAGAGGCATTATTGAATTTTCAGACGATGGTCTGTGATCTTACCGGTATGGATATCTCTAACGCTTCTATGCTCGATGAGGGCAGTGCTGCTGCTGAAGCAATGAGTCTGGCTAAGCGCTCAGCAAAAAACAAATCTAACACTTTTTTTGTTGATCGAGATTGTTTGCCGCAAACAATTGAGGTGGTTAAGACTCGAGCCAATGCGGCGGGTTATTCGATCGTTATCGGTGACCCTAAGACTGAGGCAGATAGCGCTGACTACTTTGGCTTACTGCTTCAATACCCTGGCTGCTCTGGCGAAGTAACTGATTTTGAGCAGGTCATAGAAGTTGCTCACGCGCACAAAGCGCTAGTGATCATGGCTGCCGACATCATGTCGCTAGTGATCTTAAAATCTCCTGGTCAACTAGGCGCTGACGTTGTCGTAGGCAACACGCAGCGCTTCGGTGTGCCGGTTGGTTTTGGTGGCCCGCACGCGGCGTATATGGCAACCAAGCAGCGTTTTCAGCGATCACTGCCAGGCCGTTTGGTTGGTGTGTCTATCGATAGTGATGGTCAACCAGCGTATCGCTTAGCGCTTCAAACACGCGAGCAACATATTCGTCGAGAGAAAGCGACATCAAATATTTGTACCGCTCAAGTGTTATTAGCAGTCATCGCATCAATGTATGCGTGTTATCACGGCCCGATTGGCTTACGAAAAATTGCGTGTCAGATCCATCGTTTGGCGACGGTAGCTGCAAACGGCATAAAACAGCAGGGTTTTGACATTGAAAACCTGTATTTTTTCGATACCTTGACTATTAATACTGGGGCACAGACGCAGCTTATTTATCAGCGAGCATTGGCATCAAAAATTAATTTACGTCGAATCAATGACACCCAGTTGGGTTTCTCAGTCGATCAAGCAACCACCGAACAAGAGATAGAATTGATTTGGCGTTTATTTGCGCCAGCCATGCAGTATTCTTTTAGTAGCATTGCAGAAACCATTGAAATTGACTATTCGGCAAAGCAGTATCGCGCTGATGCTGTTTTAAGTCATCCGGTGTTTTCGAAGTACCAATCTGAAACAGAAATGTTGCGCTACATTCGTCGCTTATCGGACAAGGATCTAGCGTTAGACCGGACCATGATTCCGCTCGGTTCATGCACCATGAAATTGAACGCTAGCAGCGAAATGATACCCGTCACTTGGCCAGAGTTTGGCAATCCGCATCCGTTTGCGCCTACCGAGCAATTGGCAGGTTATCAGCAGATGATCGCCGAACTTGAGCAAATGCTCGCTGAGTGTACAGGTTATGATGTCGTCTCGCTTCAACCGAATGCAGGTTCGCAGGGCGAGTTTGCCGGCTTATTAGCGATTGCGGCTTACCATAAAAGTCGCGGTGATGAGCAGCGAAATATTTGTTTAATCCCAAGTTCAGCGCACGGTACTAACCCCGCCTCTGCTCACATGTGTAACATGAAAGTCGTGGTGGTTAATTGTGATAGTGACGGTAATGTTGACCTCGATGATTTGCAGTTAAAAGTGGAGCAGCACACAGAGCATTTAGCCGCATTAATGGTCACTTATCCTTCAACCCATGGCGTTTTTGAAGAGCAGATAAAAACGGTTACAGCCTTGATTCACCAACACGGCGGCCAAGTCTATGTTGACGGGGCTAATCTAAATGCCATGGTTGGCCTCTGTGGGCCTGGAGATTTTGGTGGCGATGTCTCGCATTTGAATTTACACAAAACATTTTGCATTCCTC
>DDED01000025.1:11087-12977 GCA_002336035.1 Cellvibrionales bacterium UBA1963 | reverse complement strand
TGCAAACACTAGTTTATCGGCAAAAAAATTGGCTCTGCGCAAGCTAATGCTCACGCAGTATTGTTGCTAACGCCTGCCGATTGATCGACTTATTGGCTGACGAAAATGCTTTGCGGCGGGACATCACTAGCGATCCATTTTGCATCAGTTCCACCCATCGCTGGCAGCCATGTTTCGACAAGACGGTTGTCTTCGACGCGAAAACACTGCACCCAGTCCCATTGCGCGTCGCTACCTTGTCCATCAAAATTCTCAACCACCCAGCTGCCAATCGACGTCACGAAATTGCCTTCGGACATTAAAAAATAATTAAAATCTCTAATTTTCCAAGTCGCGCCAAACATTTTTAAACTGTCGCGGTACTCTTCACCGGTCACTGTTCGGGTGCCCATCATGTCGTGGCGGGTATAATGCGGTCCGGCTAATTCAGGAATCAAATCAAAGTTACACTGCTTCCACATTTCGTCGTACCATCGGCGCATTAACGATTTGTTATTTTCTTCTTGGCTCACTTGTGTACCCTCTTAGTTATACATTTAATTTATCTTATGACAATACCGTAAAACAGTCGTTTAAGGTAGCGTCTAAATAATTCATTTACAGTCTGTAAGGGTAATCCTGTGATTAAACTATTATGTTTTTTAAAGCGTAGCGTCAAGTTATCAAGAGATGAATTTCATCAGCATTGGGCCAATGTACATGGCCCGCTATTCGCTAACAGCCCCGCCTTAAAACAATACATTGCCCGCTATGAACAAAATCCGCGGCTTGACGCTGATTATCGCCGCGACCCTAAAGACGCCAGTTTTGAACAGCAAGGCTATGACGGTGTGACTGCTATTTGGTATCACTCAATGGACGCATTTAAGGCCATGATTGATGACCCTTATTACCAACAGCATGTTGTGCCCGATGAAAACTATTTATTAGATCGTAATTCGCAAGCCTGGTTACTTGCAGACAGTGCCAATGTGATTGTCGACAAACCCAATGCTCGCAATGAAGCGACCGCTAAATTACTGTGCATACTTCGTCGTAACAGTAACTTGTCACAAGAGACATTTCATCAGCATTGGCTTGAACATCATGGTGGCCTTTTTCAAACGGTAGATAATCTCAATAAAGACATTATGGCTTACGATCAAAATCCACGTCACAGTGATGACTATGCGCTCGATCCTAGTCGCTGTTTTGATGGTGTGACCGAACAATGGTTTGAATCCATTGAGCGATTCTTTCAATCACTATCGGAGCCCGAACAAAAGACAATGGTCGAGCCCGATGTTGCTTACCTGTTAGATCCAGCTGGTACCCATTTTATTATGAGTGACTTACCCCGCGTCATTATTCAATAACCATCATTTAGGATAAATACCATGCTGACACTCACCTACCTCGCTCATGCGCTCGGCTGCGCCTTGTTAGTAAATGCCATTCCGCATTGCGTGAATGGCTTATCTGGCCAAGCCTTTCAAAGCCCTTTTGCAAGCCCACCCGGTGTAGGCGAATCATCGCCAGTCGTCAATGTACTATGGGGCGCCAGCAATTTATTGGTCGGGACCTTACTGCTGTGCAAAGTCGGTCATTTCACGCTGGGTATTAATCTCGACACAGCGATTTGTGCCATCGTTGCACTCGCTACCGCTGTAGGCTTGGCCAAGCATTTTGGCAAGGTGCGTCATCAGGCTTAATGCATTCAGCGGTTTAATCATTCAGTCATTAAAGGAAAATAACGATGGGTATCTATGCAATCACCGGCGGCGCTAGCGGCATTGGCGCAGGCATTGTTGATCGACTCCGACACGATGGCCACCACGTAATTATTGTTGATTTACACAATGCCGATATCGAAGCTGACCTATCAACTGACCACGGTAGGCAATTAGCGAT
>DDED01000025.1:7494-10702 GCA_002336035.1 Cellvibrionales bacterium UBA1963 | reverse complement strand
GGTGTTAATGTTCAACCGGTCTCGTTGATAAGCCGAATCAACTATTTTGGTGCATTGGCCACCATTGAAGGGCTAAAAGACCACGTCGCCAAACGACACGGTGCGATCGTGTTGATTTCATCGATCTCGGCCACCATGAGTCAAGATGGCGCTTATGTCGAAGCCCTATTAGCAGGCGATGAAGAACAAGCAACGGCTCTCATTGATGAGCTTGCCGATGGTAACGAAGCTTATGCTGGCGGTAAATGCGCACTCACCCGCTGGATGCGGCAACACAGCGCAGATTATTTAACGGCGGGTATTCGTCTCAACGCCATTGCCCCCGGCTACATTGCCACACCGCTCAACGAAAAAATAGAAACCGACCCCGCCCTGAGAAAGGTCAATCAGGCCTTTGCCGCCAGCATTCCGGTCGGTCGACCCGGCCAGCCTAAAGATATCGCCCACGCCACAGCGTTTTTACTCGACGCCAACAGCAGCTTTATAGCCGGTACAATCATGTTTTTGGACGGGGGTCATGACGCCTTATTAAGGCCTAATGATTTTTAGGTACCGCGCGCTTTAACTGTCTTATATTTTTTAAATTTATAAAGGTAAATTAAATTATGCCTAAAGGCTTACAAGGTATTATCGACTCGCTGACACTTAAACGGCTCGATAGCCCTTCAGAGACATTGACACGGTTCACCGGCTTATGCAATGACGACAGCGGTGAGCGTATTTACGGCGGCCAAGTCATGGCGCAGGCCATGAGTGCGTGCCAGCAAACCGTAGCGAAGCCCTATGTGCTGCACAGCATGCATTCAACCTTTTTGCGCCAAGGCGCAATAGGCGTTCCTTTAAGCTATTGCGTTGAAGCAATAAGAAATGGCCGCTCCTTCTTGAGTCGGCAGGTGTCAGTTGAACAGAATAAAAAAATGATTTTTACCGCCACTTTATCGTTTCAAAAACCCGAGCACGGTGTCAGTCATGCAGTAACAATGCCCGACGCACCCAACCCTGAATCACTGCCGAGTGAAAGTGCTCGGATCAAAGATTTTTTAACCAGCGCAGGTATTGACAACCATTATGACTGGCCCATCGATGTACGGTTTGTCAATCCACCTGCCATTATTGACCCGCAACCACAGCCACCGCGATTATTAGCATGGATAAAAACGTCTGAAGCACTGCCCGACAACGATGACTTACAACGACAAATGTTTGCCTACGCGTCGGATAATCCGATTTTAATGCCGGCATTTTTCCCGCACCGTATTAATCCGTTTACGCCCAATGTGATGGCTGCCACACTCAGTCATTCTATTTGGATACACCAAGCAGTAAAAATCGACGACTGGTTATTATTTGAGGTTGACAGCGATTTTACTGGCGGCGGACGCGGCATGGGCCGCGCAAAAGTGTTCAATACCCAAGGCCAACTGGTGGCCTCAGCGGTGCAAGAAGGACTGGTTCGAAAACGCTAACCCTTCTTAATCTGCCTCCAAGCTAGACTTTCAAGCGCTTGCGGCCGATAAGCAAGAATATAAGGCTCAACATGATCGCGCCTAAGGCCGGTAAAAACGGTACCGCAACCGTTGCCAATGCAAATGGATGAGGTGGGTTACTCGCCAAGATATCATTGATAAAGTCATCAACCGCATCGTTGGCCGCATCCACTGCGTAGTGAGTCGGTACGTGGCTCTCACCCACTAATTTAACCACTTGATGCGGTGAGTTCAGTTGATTGGCAATACTATTGGCCACGCCATCATATAACCACACACAGTTGTTCATATAACCTGATCCTACCGTTTCATAGATACCATGGTGCCAATTAGTGTTGCCTTTACCGGCGCAAAACGGATCACGATCGCCGAATAAAAATAGCGTTGGCGAATCTCGATAATCGGCATTAATGAGTGTCTCTGGATCGACCTTGCTAGCAAAGTCAATATAAAAACCCAGCTTCTCATCAATTCCCTCTTTGGTCAGGCCTTCATCATAAAACCACCATGAGTAATCCATACCGTTAAACGCATCCTGTAATGGCAACAACCGTGGGCTTGATATGCCCGAGTCGGCAATGACGCCAGTGAATGGCGTTCCTTCACTCGCATAACTGAATGCAAGCGCCCAAGCACCGTAACTGCCGGCGCTTTCACCGTGAGTGAACACATGCGTCGTGGGGTAGCTTGCCGTCACAAAATCGATCGCCGCCATGGTGGCCTGCAAGCCATTAACTTCACGATCCGATATAGGGTTATTAGGGTATTCATTGCCTAAACCCATATACATATCATGGTCACACATCGAGACAGCTAAGATTCGATAGCCCTCAGTAATACGACGCATTAATGTATTATCTACCGTTTGATCATAGTTCGGCGCCTTTAGGAGGCTACTGAGAACCTCATACTCATATAGGCGGTCTATATTCTCTTGGTGGTTATAATCATTTTTAGTCAGCATGGTTAGCGTTTGATAGACACCCGCCTCATCAAAAAAACCCGACCCACCACCGTGTAAAAAAATCCATAGTGGGGCTTCGGCCGAAGCATTATTTGCTGGGTTCATCACCACGAAAGTATAATTACCGCTGAGACCGCATTCATAGGCATTGTTTTGATAAAAATCAACGTCCAATGCAGCGGATGGATTGGTCGGAAGGAGCTGTATCTTTTCAACTTTCAATTCAATTTGATCGGTAGTGCGGTCAACTTGCTGTGCGACTCCGCTTGCCAAAACCGATGCATTTATTAAGCTCGAAATAAAAAGAAAAAAAATCACTGTGCGGAAGAAATCAATCATGATTATACCCCTGACTTTTATATGGCTAACGCCAACTGCGCGCGCAGAAAATCAAACCGTTAACAGCCAATATGTAAATCACTGCAACGCATGAATTGCATTTTTTTATGCTTGCTTGCGGCCAATACCGGCCGGCTTTACTGGTTATTTTCGCGTAAATTTTCAGTGACGTTCTTATGGATTTGATTACTGATCATACAAGCAATTAAACCGCAGAAATAATCAAAGTTGGTAAAATGATTTTTTACGACGCATATAACACCGCCTCTACGGATTTTTTTCACGCAAGCTTTTACAATTTGCATTCATGAACAGCACCGTTTCATGGGCGACGCCAACAACATTTAAACGGCATTTTTTATCAGTAACGGCATAACACCATCAGGCACACTAACAACAGACTCACGCCTTCGCCTCG
>DDED01000025.1:0-7164 GCA_002336035.1 Cellvibrionales bacterium UBA1963 | reverse complement strand
CTTCGCCTCGCGACTTATCATGAAATGCATTAAAGCAGGTTGTCGAATGTTATTGTGACGCAAGGCATGATCGTATTAGCGGCAACAAACAAGCTGCCTCAGTTTCAAAACGAAAGAAAAAAAGATTGGGTGCGGCAGCGTTAGACACTGCCGCAACAGGAGGTTGTTATTTTTTAATTTGACCGGCAAGAATTTTTTTCACTTTCTCACCGTAAGGCGGCAAGGTGCCAGCCAACTTAGCTAAATCTAATTTACCTTGGCGAAACACCGAGCGACCGTGGCTAAAGGTTTTAAATCCTTCAATGCCATGATAACTGCCCATCCCACTATTGCCCACGCCACCAAATGGCAAGTCATAGCAACTGACGTGCATCGTCACATTGTTAATTGTCGCACCACCTGATAGGGTGTTATCAAGCACGCGCTGTTGCTTTTTCTTATCTTCACCAAAGTAATAAAATGCGAGCGGCGAAGGTCGTGTATTAATAAAATCGATGCAGTCTTGCTCATTAGTATAGGTTTTAATAACGATTAATGGACCAAATATTTCATCTTGCATGATGCGCAAATCATCACTGGGGTTGATCACCAACTGTATTGGAATACGCCGATCACCCTCGGTTAAACCGTCTTCGCTGAGTGACTCGATTCTTACTCCGGCGGCACGAGCTTCGTCTAAATAACTCACAATTCTGCCATAGTGACGATCGTTAATCATCGCAGTATAGTCAGGGTTGCCCATCACTGTTGCAAACTGACTAATAAAGGTTTCACGACTACTTGCAATAAATGCTTCTAATTCCTGCTCTGGCACGAAAACATAATCAGGGGAAACACAGACCTGACCTGAATTCATGCCCTTGCCACTAATAATGCGTTCAGCAGCCAATTCAATCGGGTATGCCGCATCGATGAGTGCAGGTGATTTGCCACCTAACTCTAAGGTCACGGGCGTTAAGTTTTTGGCGGCAGCCTCCATTACTTTTTGGCCAATGCTTGACGCGCCAGTAAAAAACAAATGGTCAAACGGTACCGTACTAAAGGCAGCACCGACCTCTGCGCCACCCGTAAAGACCGTCACTTCATCGGAACTAAAGTACTGACCTATTAAGGCCTTAATCATTTCGGCAGTCGCAGGATTAAATTCCGACGGCTTAATGATCGCTCGATTACCTGCCGTAATAGCGTTGCATAAAGGCACAAACACCATGGCAATAGGAAAATTCCATGGCGACATGATACCGACAACACCCTTAGGCTGGTAATGTAATTCAGCGCGTGAACCTAATAAACCAATAGGAAAAGGCGCTGAGCGTTTATCGGCTTTCATGTATTTTTCAACATTTTTGATAGCATGCTTATAATGGCCCGTGCCCTGCATGATTTCTGACAACTGGGTTAAATTGGGTGAACGTCCGCCAAAGTCTTGCTCTAATGCGCTTGACAGCTCATCCTTATGGTCGACCAATAAATCAATGCACCGCTGAAGGCGATCTTTACGAACAGCCGCACTGGGCATGCCTTCTCGCAATTGAACCTTTTTCATATGGGCATATTGAGCCTCTATTTGGGTAGCAATATCGGCGCTATTCAGTTCAGGGCTATTCATCACAAAGACGTCTCCAAAAATTTAAAAAACAATACAGTCACGGCAGCAAAACCTGGTGGTCTTAGCCAGCACTTAACCTGCATAATAACGAGAATTCAGCGAAGGCATATTTAATGAACTGTAACCATCGGCCCCATCGCGCATACCCTCAGCTCTCGTCACGGTCATTTAATGGCTGGTTGACGTCTCTCAAAAGCAGGCAAGGCAGTGACATTAATTGGTATGGTTATCCAGCCACATCACATGGGCGGTGGCTTGGTAGCAGCGAGACCATAAATCGGGGCCACGTTGCTCAACAATAACGACACTGTTGCCCCCGACGGCACACGCCGCACGGCGCAGTCTTTGCTTGACCTGCACCTCAGTACAAAACTCAGCCAAACCATGGTCGCCTAACTGGATGACTTTAAGCGCCTTATTATTGCTGACGAGTCGTTCATCAAATGGGTAAAAATCAACGTGGCAATCGGCACTTAACGCAACTCTTGGTGGCAGATCAATTATGTTCTCAATTGGAGCGCAACTTGTTAAAAAAAATACATTACTTAACAACAACCAACCATACGTTTTAAATTGAAGCGCCCGTAACAAGCATTGATTTTTATACGGTTGAATTCGCGGTTGTCGCGTCATGCAATGCATTTTCTTATCCTTGTATCCTGCGAAAACATTCGCAATTTATGTGACACTTAAAAAACAATTCAAGCATACCGACACACAACATACGATCAAGTACTCTTATTAAATTTTACAAAATGGCCGATTATCGGAGGGTGACGGTCAACTGAGCAATGCGGTTAATGCTGCTGACTAGAAATAACTGTTATTCATACCCATGAATATTGAAAATAATTGACAACCATTTATAGAGGGCAATGCAGGATAACGGGTTGCCATTGACTGTCAAACTCTTGCGTATTACGCCACACTCGCCGTTGACCACATTCTTTAAGAAAATGGCTTTGCGCCGGTAAAAAATGATTCTCTGCACAGAGGTCATACCCGCATAGGGTGTGCGCATCGAGATCAAGAATACTCACCCCAGAATGAAGGCCTTTGAGTGTGCCCGCATTAATAAGCTGGCAATTGGCGAAATCGATCAACGTACGAAAATGCATGTGCCCGTTAATCACAAAACGTGGCACATTTATCGACTGAGACAGCATCTCATCGAGCGCCGTTGAACGCTTAGGATCGGTAGTGGCAGTGCCAGGCCATATTTTTGCAAGATCATCTTCTATAACACCATGGCATAATAACAATTCACCGTCAATCGTCGGGATTCGTAACGTTTTGGGTAAGTTAAAAAGAAATTGTAACGTGCTATCGCGAACAGTGGTTTTAGAATGAGCATTTTCAACGTGTCGAACTGTGTCAGTGAGCAACCAGCGATCGTGATTGCCCGCCACCGTCAACACATTGTTACTGGCCAGCAAATCGCAAGCAACGTCGATATCACCGAGACCATCGGCTACGTCTCCGGTGCAAATAACAACATCTACGCACTCTTTGTTTAACCAGTTTAAAGCTAATTCAAGACGTTCGTGTTCCGCATGAACGTCGCCAATAATACCTATTTTCTTGTTCAATATTCGCGCTCTAAATTAAAGTTGTCTAACCGTCGATTATACGATAAACGGCACTAAAACCTTACGGTCACGGGGGTAGTCATCAGGGAATTTCTCTAAGTACCATCGATGCACTTGAAACGCCCGTGGGATTAAATTTGCCGCGCTCACCGCCAGTACAAACAATGCACCCAATGACCACGTGGCAATAGCAAAACCGGTGAAAGAAATTAACTCAGTAAAATAACTGGGGTTGCTCACATATTTAAATAAACCGCCTTGTGGAATACGATACACTTTATCACCGCGTGCTACCTCGTCCTTACTGCGCAGATTACGAATAATAGTATCCGAATGAATATTCATAATATAGCCAAAAGCATAAATCGTCATGCCAATCAAAAAGCGTGGGTCACTGAACCAGTCAGGGGTTAAATGCTCGCTTAAATGACTGATGAACACAGCATTTAAATACCCATGTAATGTTGTGACCAGCCAACCGGCACCCACCACCATAATACTAAAGCTGCCTTTTGCGCCTTTAGCCACACGCATTAATAACGGAAAAATAAACCCACGGTTACCGTAATGTATTAACCAAATCGCTAAAAAAAATAACGGTACGGCTTCAAACCGCTGATCGCCTTGACAATAGAAAAACACAAAGCTTAACGTCGCGGGGAGTTCCATCAAGAACCAACCCATATTAGGGGACAAACTGACACCGTATTGATCAGACGCGAACCGCCCGTAAGGTGCTTGTGAAAACAGTGCGCCAATAACAATCAATACCACATAAGCAAGACCGCACCACAATACCGTAGTATACGTATCGCCACTTAATAAACTGTCCATCATCTTAGGTTACCTTTTTATTATCCATACAATAATTGAGTCATGGGGCAGAACAACCGAGCTAACGGTTAAGCTATTGCTTAATGTCGCTAATGCCGTCACCCACCGTTCGAAAACCAATATGCGGCGAAGCAACCGTCACATCTTGCGCCTGTCGTGCCGCTGGGCGATAACGTTGGCAATAATTATCGGCACACAAAAAAGAACCGCCTTTTAAGGCTTTCACCATCACACCGGGTTGCTGAGGGTCAAAACCGTTACTGCCGTAGTCACGCTTTCGATCGGGGCCATACGGCGTGTCGGTCCACTCCCAAACATTGCCTGTGGTATCGAGCAAGCCTAAACCGTTGGCCGCGTAACAGCCGACCGGTGCATTGCCGACATAACCGTCTTCAGCTAAATTCACGTGCGGAAAAAGCCCCTGCCACGTGTTGGCCCTCAATGACCCTGCGTGCGGTTTTTCGTCACCCCAGCTATAGACTGCGCCGTCTAAACCGCCGCGAGCCGCATATTCCCATTCGATCTCTGTGGGTAGTCGACGACCCATCCAATGCGCGTAAGCTTGTGCGTCGGCATGGGTTAATTGTACAACGGGGTATGTGTCTTTGCCGATAATGTCAGAACCAAGTCCATGCGGGTGCCGCCAATTTGCACCGGGTACAAACTGCCACCATTGCGCCGGTGAACTCGGCTGATGATCAGCTGGTGGCACAAACACCATCGAGCCCGGCACACGATACTGGGCGGGTAAGTCAGGAAAGTCTTGCTCTGACAAGCCGACTTCAGCCGCCGTTAGGTAACCCGTGGCTTCAACAAAGGCACGAAACTGCGCATTGGTTACTTCATGCCGGTCGATAGTGAAACCTAGCACCGAGGTTCGTGACGCAGGACCTTCATCTACATAAAAGCGATTATCGCCAAACTGAAACTCGCCGCCTTGAATATTTACTATTTCACCTAACGATGCGAGAGGCAGGCAGACCGTGGGAGAATCGTCAGGCTGACAAGCAGCGAGCAAGCTCACTGCAACAAAAAAAGTAATCTTAACTAAATGCTTTAGCATAGTATTTCTCATGAAAACGATCAAACAGACAATCTAAAAAATCAATATTACACGGTTATATCTCCACAATAAATGATTATGGTTCACTTTATTAGAAATAGTATCGTTAGGCCTTTTGTGAACGGCAATCCATGCACCTGCCTCAATAACTTTCAGACACACCACAGACGAAATAAGCCGTCATCACCCGATGAGGCTGTGTGACCTAACGGTAAAATAATGACAACCTAACAGGTCGTCGAAGAGTACCGATAAAAAATTAAATAAATAAGTCGCCTTAATAGCATGCATATGCTTTAAACCATCGGCCAAAAAAATTGAATTTGTAAAATATTAAATAATTTTGAGGGGATAAAAAAAAGGCTTTTTATGCAAATCACTGCAATTAATGGCGACATTAATATTAATCGTTAGGCCCCCTAACATTTGACTAATGCCTATTTATTTTTTTATTTATAGTGCACGGCACTGCATAAATTAGACAAAACCCACTCGCTCATTGATTAATTAAAGATGAAAAAAACTGTCTCAACACTGGGTTTATTTTATAAATTATGGAAACTATTTCATAGCGTCTCGCTAACATTATTATGATAAAAATAGTGGCCTGCCTGTATCATTAATACAAGAATATAATGATTCAAATAAATACAGCCATTCATTTGATCAATGATGACGAATTGTTTCTGCATCATATTTTTAATGATCAATACGAAATGTAAAATAAAAATTTTACACATTTACCCGCTCTTTATTTCTCGATTTTTTTTTATTACAGTGGCCTCGATTCAACGAAAGCGCTCTTTTATTTTAATCAGTTTGATTCAATGTTCATAAAAATACACTGACAAAAAACCTGGAGATTGCAATGACAACAGCAACGTTAGAACACCATCGCGTAGAGACCGACCTAATCAATCAACTTAAATCAGAGTACTTAGAAGAAACCTATAAACAAGACACGCTGCTAATCGACGACATTGAATTTGATAACGGCGTCCTGACAACCACACTGAATGTTGCTAATTTCTGCCCCGATACCAAAGGCAAGTTTCATCTCTCCGCAACGACAGCATTTAGAATAGTCCAACAATTGGGTGTGATTATCGTCCAACTAAACCACGGCATTAAAGAAAAAACTGAGGAGATCTGGATGTCATCATGTAATTTAAAATTCAATCAGCCAATTGTTAATCTACAAATACCCATTGTAGTGAGCATAAAGTCTTCAACAGTACAGCCATCTGTGCGTCATGATTTGGTTGAGGCGTCATTTTCTAATGGTGCGTTTATTATCGAAGCGAATTCGTATATGCCACTCTGAACACTTAACTGATTTTTCACCTTCATTCAGACCATGAGAAAATTATGAATAAATTATGGCATCGAGAAGATTTAGACCAGTGCTTTACCTATACGTTTAGTGACGAATTTTGGTCATCGATACATTCACAATCCAATCATTCGCCTGCTGAAGTATCTTTATTTGCCTCTGAAATCGCTCGCCTGCAAACCGAGCTTGAGTTTGGTTCTGGCGTGTGTTTAGTTAAGGGCTTTCCCTGCATTGATGACATGGATTAGCTCGCTGATACTTATATTTTATTTTGCCAAGCCATCGGCAACGTCTGTTATCAAAATAATGTGGGGCATTTAATTTCGCACGTACGTGATCAAAAAGTCAAACGAGAAGATATCGCGAACGGTATAGTTAACGATACGACTCAATTTCAAACGAAAAATAGGCCCTATTTATCGAACGAATATTTGGAGTTTCATACCGACTTGTGTGATGTGACGGGCTTGCTTTGTGTTCACCCATCGCCAAAAGGTGGCGAGAATAAAGTCGTGAGTTCAATTGCCGTGTTTGAAGAGCTTAACACGCACTTTCCGCGCATGGCTAAAGCCTTGTCAACTCCACTGCAACTCATGCATCAAACTCCCGACATGCCCGATGGAAAGAACCATCCAATACTTCATGCTCCCTTCAGTGAGTGCCAAGGGTATTTTTCAAGTTTTATGTTAGGCAGTTATATTCGAACCACCTATGAGCGCAGAGGGCTTGACCTAGA
>DDED01000083.1:6516-8845 GCA_002336035.1 Cellvibrionales bacterium UBA1963 | reverse complement strand
TGTTGCATCGAATTCGGCTTACGCAGGGGCTCCTTATATTGCTAACTACGCGGCGACAAAAGCGTACGATTTATCGTTAGCGGAAGCGCTATGGTATGAATTTAAACCATTAGGCATCGATGTGTTGGGCTTTTCCCCGCAAGGGACGAATACGCCAGGCATGCGCAGGGGCATGCCTTCGCTGTCTGAAGGTGATGCGCCTGAGGGCATTATGTTGGCGGATGAAGCGGTGAGCATTGCTCTGAGTCAGTTGGGTCACATTGCCAGTATTCGTCCCGATTTACCAGAGAAATACAGTCTTGCGAGGCAGGCGGTCACTTCGACGGCAGGCGATTTTACTCGCACGCTAGCTGTTCATAAAGGTTAAGACGTGAAGATTAAATAACCTCTGCATCGACACAGGAAGTTGGGTTAATAAAGGCTTGGTAACAGAAAAATACGGTTGCCAGTAGGCCCCAGCTCAAACCAATTATTACGCCAATGTCCAGAATGCCTCGCCACGGTTGTGGTATGAGCTGAAAAAATAAGATAAAAATAACGATCATCAAAGTCAATAAAATGGAGGTGATAATTCTTTTTCTTGGCGCGGCAAAGAATCCCATGCAAAATAACGGCGCCAGTAACATGGTTAAAAAGTTGGCGTTATGATGCAAATGTATGAGTCTTGCTGCAAGGCGAGGTGAATACCCTTTTTGAAATCCCTTGTAGCCTTCTGAATAGGCCATAAATGCACTATTAGCAATTAAGGCAAGCCAATGCAAAGTAGAAAAAGAATAATTAAACGAATCGACAGCAATCACGGTCAATTTTATGAGCGCAATGACCAATATGGCCATAAAACCAGCGAAGCCCCAAACACTGGCTATCCAGCCCAATCGGTTAGTGGTGTGAATATGATCGAGGGATAATGCCATAGTGATATTCGTCTTGTGTACAGTGTTAAAATAATAGTGAACGGAGTGTTTTACCGTTCCTGACCCGAGTCCGGATCACTTCTCGGATCAATTATGCCACTGAAGCTCGGTATATGAAGCGAATGGTTACGGTATTAATCAATGCTCAACGGTTGATTCTTGATGCCTGGCTCATCACGCACTAAGGCCTAACTGATGACGTATTGATTCATCATTAGGCGGTCACTTTCATGGCTGAGTCATTAGATAAGTAGTATCAATAACCACGTGATAGCGGCTAAGATCATCGCAACAAATACGGCAGCTGAGCCAATATCTTTTGCTTGCTTAGACAGCTCATGATAATCCAAGCCCACACGGTCAATGGTAGCCTCTATCGCAGAATTCAATAATTCAGTGATCAACACCAAGGCAACCGACGATAACAGCAATAAACCCTCATTGAGGGTATCCGCTATCCACCAAGCTGCAGGCAATGCAAGTAGCGTTAAATATGTTTCGACTCGAAATGCCTCTTCTTTTTTGAATGCGAGTTGCAGGCCTGACAAAGAGTTTTTTGTGGCGTGTATTAAGCGCCTTTGAAGCAGGCCTAAGATCGTTGTCTCTTTAGCATAGTGAGTGGGTGGCTGCTGAGTGGACTGCGCTTTCCCTCGCTCATCATTGTGCATATCACGCCCCTTTATTGAGTTGATTAAATTAAAAAAAACAATGTTTTAGCGAGTTCGTCTTAGCGATGGCGACAACAATACTCGGTATGAATCGCATTATTTAATGCACGCCATGCATGGCTTTACGTAACGTCGGCGTCAGTAATAATAAACCCACACCGATCCCCATGCTGATTAAACCAATGGTCTGATAGACCGAAATCGTCGCGACGACATCAATGCTGCCCGCAGCGCCAGCTTTTGAGCTACCGGTTAATGAGCTAATCCAGCCCGCCACATAATTTCCCATGGCTGAGAATAAAAACCAAGTGCCCATTAGCATACCCACAATGCGCGTTGTGCTCAATTTAGTGACCATAGACAGCCCGACGGGACTCAGGCACAGCTCGGCTAAAGTCAGCATTAAGTAGATAAAGATCAGCCAAAAGAAGTCTCTGCCCGGCTGATCGCCAAGGCTTAGCCCCCAAGCAAAGATCACATAACCTAAGCCAATTAACAACATGGCAATGGCAAATTTAGCCGGTGTCGACGGTTCCATTTTATGTTGTGCCAGCTTCACCCACAACCAAGCCATCGCAGGGGCTAATAAGACAATGAATAGCGGGTTCAATAACTGAACTTGTGAGGCCAATACATTCACGCCCAATACCGAACGATCAAATTGTTGGTCGGCCAGCAAGGTCAGGCTGGCTGCCTGCTGCTCGAATAGGGCCCAGAAAATGGCTTGTGTGGCTATTAAGAAACAGA
>DDED01000083.1:0-6210 GCA_002336035.1 Cellvibrionales bacterium UBA1963 | reverse complement strand
TGTGTGGCTATTAAGAAACAGGCGACAAACAATCGGTCACGTTCTTCTGGGCTGCATTGGGTCATGCTGTAATAAAGAATAACGCCGATCATTAAAAACCCCGATACCCCCAGTACTTGGCCGACCAAGCTTTGGTATTGAATCAATACCCAGCTGATGCCGACTAATGCAATGCCGGCTAAGTAAATAGCGTATTCTTTATTGATGCCGGCAAAGGCGATCTCTTTGAGTCGCTCAGGGTACTGAGGCTCAGCTCTCCCATCCAATAAGTGTTGGCCGGCTAAAAACACCAATAGACCGAACAGCATGCCAATGCCTGCCAGGCCAAATCCATAGTGCCAGCCATGCACTTCGCCCACATAACCCACTAATGCCGTTGCCACTAAAGAGCCGAGATTGATGCCCATATAAAAAATTGAAAAGCCACCATCGCGACGCGGATCATTAGGCCCATAAAGTGCGCCGACAATGGTTGAAATATTGGCTTTTAAAAAGCCCACACCGGTAATGATCAACGCTAAGGCGAGAAAAAACAGATCGATAAAGGGTTCATCGCGAACCACCACGCCGTTATCAATGAATGCGGCCGAGCCGTGAAAGCCCATCAACGCATGCCCACAGACCAAGAGAATCGCGCCGTAAGTTACCGCTTTTCTAGCCCCAAGGTAGCGATCAGCTAAGAAGCCGCCAATAATTGGCATCATGTACACCATGCCGGCATAAGCGCCGTAAATAAAACTGGCTTCTTGGGTACTGTATAAATGGTACTTAACCAAATACAACACCAGAATAGTCCGCATACCATAATAGGAGAAACGTTCCCACATTTCGGTTAAAAAGCAGATCGTCAGCCCAATGGGGTGGCCTAAAAATGTACGCTGTTGTGAGCCCGAATAAAGGTCGACTGAAGCCATAAGCCCTGATCCCTTGCCATAAAGGCGTTGTGTTTGATGTGCGAATGAAAGGTCCAGTGTAAATTCCCCGCTAATAAAAGACCATGATTACCCACGTTAAATGCTAAAATAAACATCAACTGCTATTTATGGCACAAATACTTCCGTTGCTCAATTGGCGCTAACAGCGGCCTGACAAATGTGTATAATCGCTTTTTTTGCGGTTTGGCCCATCATTTAACCCATCACGTTAACCGCCCAATTATTCCGGCTTATTTTAGGAACTTCGCATGTCAGATGCTAATTTTACCAAGGCGGTCGAACAGCGACGAACCTTTGCGATTATCTCGCACCCCGATGCGGGTAAAACCACGATCACTGAAAAGCTGTTGCTGCTGGGTCAGTTAATTCAGGTAGCGGGTTCGGTAAAGGGCAAAAAAGCCGATCGCCATGCTACGTCTGACTGGATGACCATGGAGCAAGAGCGGGGTATTTCAGTGACCTCCTCGGTGATGCAATTTCCCTACAAAGAGCGGATCGTCAACCTGCTCGATACGCCGGGTCATGAAGACTTTTCGGAAGATACCTACCGTACATTAACGGCAGTTGATTCTGCTTTAATGATCGTTGATGGGGCCAAGGGTGTCGAAGCCAGAACCATTAAATTGATGGAGGTGTGTCGCTTACGCGATACGCCGATCTTAAGTTTCGTCAATAAAATGGATCGTGATATTCGAGATCCCATCGATTTGCTGGACGAAATAGAGGCGGTGCTAGGTATTGCTGCTGCGCCAATTAATTGGCCAATCGGTATGGGTAAAGAATTTAAAGGGGTTTATAACCTGTACACCGATACGATACATGTATTTGAACAAGGCAGTAATTTTGTGATTTCAGATGACGTGCGGATACAAGGATTGCAGTCCGAGGAAACGCAAAGTTTATTAGGTGTTTACTACGAAGACTTTGTTGAAGAAATAGAGTTGGTTCGCGGTGCCAGTCATGATTTTGATCGTCAGGCCTATTTAGATGGCGCATTAACCCCTGTTTTTTTTGGTACTGCTTTAGCCAATTTTGGTGTGCGAGAAATGCTGGATGGTTTTGTCGAGTGGGCACCATCACCCATCGGACGTGCCACAGCAAATCGACAGGTTGACCCGTTAGAAGAAAAATTCAGCGGCTTTATTTTTAAGATACAGGCGAATATGGATCCTAAGCATCGAGATCGGGTGGCGTTTATGCGTATCTGTTCGGGCGCTTACACTAAGGGTTTAAAAATGCGCCATGTGCGTTTAGCGAAAGACGTAAAGATTGCCGATGCTGTGACGTTTAAAGCGGGTGAGCGCGAAGCGGTCGAAGAAGCTTTGTCGGGCGATATTATTGGCCTGCATAATCACGGTACGATTCAAATCGGCGATACTTTTACTCAAGGCGAAAGTTTAAAGTTCACGGGTATACCGCACTTTGCGCCAGAGCTATTCAAGCGGGTTCGGTTAAAAGACCCACTTAAAATGAAAGCCTTGCATAAGGGGTTGCAGCAGTTAGCCGAAGAGGGATCGACGCAAGTGTTTATGCCCATGTCGAATAATGACTTAATCGTCGGCGCTGTTGGTAATCTGCAGTTTGAAGTGGTCGCTTATCGATTAAAAGATGAGTACAAAGTAGAATGCATTTACGAACCAGTGAACGTGTACACGGCGCATTGGGTTGAGTGCGACGACACCAAAATGCTGGAAGAATTTAAACGCAAGCAGGCCGATAATCTTGCTATCGATGGCGGCGGCCATTTAAGTTACCTAGCGCCGACGCGCGTTAATTTGTCGCTGAGTCAAGAACGCTGGCCTGACATTCAATTTCGATCGACTCGCGAGCATTAATCGCTTGTTTGGCTTTTTAATTGTCGAATGAAATCTTGCTGACACTGATCTTCTTTATCGCCAAGAGAGGTGACATTATAAATTGAAACTGGTAACTCTTTGCCGCGTATTTTAATGGTTTTGTGATTGTCGACGTTTAAGCTGTTCTGTTTAATTAATGCTTGATGGCATTCTTCTTGAATAATAATTTGATTCGCTTTGGCTTCATTGCAGAGTCGTGAAGCAAGGTTAACCGAGTCACCGATAACGGTGTATTCTAAACGATCTTTTGAACCCAGTAGTCCTGCAAGCATCTCGCCACTGTTAATGCCAATTCGCAATTGAACGGCAAATAAGCCCTTTTTTAATCGCTCTTCATTGAGTTCTTCCGTTAACTTTTGCATTAATAATGCACACGCGACCGCATGGTATTGGTGTTGCAGGTCACTCTTTGCCGCGCCAAAAACTAACATCACACAGTCGCCTAAAAACTTGTCGACCGTACCAAAATACTGTTTTGCACAGGCAGCATAATAACCAAAGTATTCATTTAATAATTCACTGACTTGGGCGGGTGTTAGTTTTTCTGACATTTGTGTATAGCCAACAATATCAGCAAATAGGGCCGTGGCTTGAATGTTTTCGCCTTTAAAGTTGATATCGTCAAGCTCATCGATAATTTTATTAGCAATGTCGGGGTCTAAAAATTTCCCTAATACTTTTTCGAGTTCAGATTTTCTAGCTAAGCCTTTACTCATGTGGTTGAGTGATTGAATTAATTGGCCTAACTCATCATTACGACGTTCAGGGATTTGCGATAAATCCCCTTTATTCATGTTGGCGGCGGCATTAGTAATGGCTTTAAGCGGTTCGGTGATGTGCCGACTCATAAAGAAAATAACGGTGCTTAAGCTGATCGATAAACCAAAAAATACAGCGTATAAATCGCCGGCCGAAAAATCTTGCTGAGCTGCAACGTATGTCACCATAGCCAAGCCAAGCACTAACGGGAAACTAAAGTAGCAAGCGACGCGATACTCAATTGGTATGCTGTAGCGAATGGCCAGCAACGAATCTTCGGCAGTTGTTGATTTGACTTCGGCTGAGTCTACGCGCTCAGTTTTTCGTTCACTTCTGCGCTCAGTGCGACGCTCATCAGTTCTACGTTCGCCTCTTCGCTCTGTGCGGCGATCAATACGCCGCTCGCTTTGCTGATCGTCAGAGCGGTGGGCCATCGGTTCGCGGTCGGAGGCGCGCCGTTGATAGTGTGGTGGTGGTTGTTCCAAAGCAGAGTTCCACAGCCTGTGAGAGGAGAGATACCTCAAGAATGCTATTAGTCTAGTTGATATACCGTGATTTGCTGAATTTTGTCGAACGCTAAAGCCGTGATTAGTAGCCATTTTCGCAACAGGACATTTGTTATTATCCTTTTATATCAATGGTTTATAAATTATTAGGGTTAAGAGGAGCAGCTCACGCTAATGCGCTTGCCCCAGTCTGGCGGTGGTTTAGCGTAGTCTTCGTACTGCGTTTGTTCTGCAAAAGGTTGACTCAATACTGTCGCTAAACGCTCGAGCTCAGTGTAATCGCCTTGCTCTGCCTGACTAATTGCTTGCTGGGCTAAATAATTGCGTAAGATGTATTTTGGATTGACAGCATTCATGGCGCTTTGTCTTTCAGCATCGCTACGGAGTTCTTTTTTGAGCCGCTGTTGATAACGTGCCAGCCATTGATCAAAGCCGTCTCGGTCAACAAAGCTATCTCTTAATGGGTGTTGACGATCATCGGTTGCGACGCTGCTGAGTTGCCTAAAGGTGCGACAAAAATCGGCCTTTGTGCCGTGCATTAATTGCAGCAAATCACTGACCAGCGTTTGGTCTTCATCGTGCGCCTGAAGCCAGCCAAGTTTGGCTCGCATATGGGCAGAGTAACTGGCTATTAGGTGGGGTTGGTAGTGATTCAATGCAACTTTTATTTGTTCTTCATTGAGCAGAGATGACAGTGATTGGCCTAACGCATGCAGGTTCCATAGACCAATGCTAGGCTGTGCTTCAAAGGCATAACGACCCGAATGATCGGAATGATTACAAATGAAGCTGGGGTCATAATCGTCTAAAAAACCATAGGGGCCAAAGTCGAATGTCTCACCGACAATTGACATATTGTCAGTATTCATTACGCCATGCGCAAAACCATAGGCCTGCCATTGCGCAATCATCAGCGCTGTTTTTTTAATGACCTGCTCAAAAAAATGAGCATAACGCTCGGCAGATGTCTGGTTTGCTGAATCCGGATAATAATGATCAATACAGAAATCCGCTAACTGTTTTACCTGCTCATATTGCTTTGTGTAATGAAAATATTCAAAGCTGCCAAAACGGACATGACTTTTTGCAACCCTGACTAACATCGCTGCTGGTTCTTGTTGCTCGCGCCAGACCGATAATTCACCACTGGTCAGGCATAGTGATCGAGTCGACGCAATGCCTAATGCGTGCAAGGCTTCGCCGGCAAGGTATTCTCGGATACTTGAGCGCAAGACAGCTCTGCCGTCACCCATGCGAGAGTAGGGTGTGGGTCCCGCACCCTTTAAGTGTAAATCAAAACGATCATTTTCAGTTTCAATTTCACCCAGTAGCAGGCCGCGGCCATCGCCCAGTTGACTGACATATTGGCCAAATTGATGGCCGGAGTAAACCATGGCTAAGGGTTTACTGGTCGAGAGCGGCTGTGCGCCACTAAAAGCGGATAAAAATGTTTCAGCATGCTCGTCAAATAAATCTAACTTAAGTTCTTTAGCAAGGTTGGCGTTGCGGATTACCCAGTGCGGATTGGCTATCGCTGTGGCGTGGGTAGGGCTGTAAAATTTATCTCCCAAGTTTGAGAAATGATGCTCTATATTGGGCATAAGATGCGTCATTAGTGGTTTAATTGACACGGCTAAGTATCTGTTCAAGAGCTGTATCGAGGTCGATGTCTTCATTTTCTGTTGCGGTTCTTGCTCGGTATTCAAGCACGTTTTTATCAATTCCTTTATCGCCAATAACGATACGGTGGGGAATTCCAATTAATTCCATATCGGCAAATTTAACGCCCGGACGTTCATTCCTATCGTCGAGTAAAACGTCGATATTATGACTCATTAATTGCTCATAAAGTTGCTCGGTAAGCGCTTTAACGCGTTCCGACTTTTGCATGTTTATAGGTATTAATACAAGCTGAAAGGGTGCAATAGCGGCCGGCCAGACAATGCCGCCAGTATCGTGGTTTTGCTCAATTGCAGCAGCCATAACACGAGAGACGCCAATGCCGTAACAGCCCATTTCTAATACCTGCGCTTTACCTTGCTCGTTAAGAACCGTTGCATTCAATGCGGTGCTGTATTTTTTACCCAGCTGAAAAATATGACCGACTTCGATACCCCGTTTAATCATTAAATTGCCTTCGCCATCGGGGCTTGG
>DDED01000027.1 GCA_002336035.1 Cellvibrionales bacterium UBA1963 | reverse complement strand
AAGTGGGTGCATTCCCCTTTGCCGCCAGTGGCAGGGCTTTAGCCGCCAATGAAACGACAGGCATGGTGAAAATGATTGCTGATGCCCAGACTGATCGAATTCTGGGTTGCCATATTATCGGGCCTAGTGCCGCTGACTTGGTCCAACAAGTGGTGATTGCTATTGAATTTGGCGCGAGTTCAGAAGATTTGGCTCTCACAGTCTTCAGCCATCCTACTGTATCAGAGGCGGTGCATGAGGCAGCGTTAGCTGTTTCTGGCCATGCAATTCATATTGCTAACAAGCGACCACGTAAAAGCTAACTAAGAATACCGTCATATCACGCTTGTAATGCGCATATGACGGTATTCGGTCTTGCCTAATACCCCTTTTTCTTGCGAAAATCACTTTTTCGTTTTAAGCGAAGATAAAACCATTAATTATTTATTATTCTTTTCATAACTGGAAGTTAATCCCATGAATTTGCATGAATATCAAGGTAAGCAGTTGTTTGCCGAGTACGGCTTGCCTGTCTCGAAAGGCTATGCGGTAGATACCCCAGAAGATGCGGTGGCAGCGGCAGAAAAAATTGGTGGCTCTGAGTGGGTTGTTAAAGCTCAGGTACATGCTGGCGGTCGCGGTAAAGCGGGCGGCGTTAAATTACTGAAAGATACTGCTGAAATAGCTGCTTTTGCTCAACAATGGCTGGGTAAAAATCTCGTCACCTATCAAACCGATGAGCATGGCCAGCCAGTCAGTAAGATTCTAGTTGAATCTTGCACGAATATTGCACAAGAGCTGTATTTAGGTGCAGTGGTTGATCGAGCGACGCGAAAAGTCGTATTTATGGCATCGACCGAAGGTGGCGTTGAAATAGAAAAAGTGGCTGATGAAACCCCTGAGAAAATTTTAAAAGCAACTATTGATCCTTTGGTCGGCGCTCAACCGTATCAGGGTCGAGATTTAGGTTTTAAACTGGGTTTAAACAGTGATCAGATTAAGCAGTTTACTAAAATATTTATGGGGTTGTCGAAATTATTTACTGACCTTGATCTAGCCTTATTGGAGGTTAACCCTCTAGTGATTACAGATGAAGGCAATCTTCATTGTTTGGACGCTAAAATTAATATTGATAGCAATGCGATTTATCGTCAGCCTAAACTTCGTGAGATGCATGATCCTTCTCAAGAAGATGAGCGAGAAGCCAATGCGGCAAAATGGGAGTTAAATTATGTTGCTCTCGATGGCAATATTGGTTGTATGGTAAATGGTGCAGGTCTTGCAATGGGCACTATGGACATCGTCAACCTTCACGGTGGTTCGCCAGCAAACTTTCTTGATGTGGGTGGCGGCGCAACAAAAGAGCGTGTCTCAGAAGCCTTTAAAATCATTTTATCGGATGACAATGTTAAAGCGGTGCTAGTCAATATTTTTGGTGGCATCGTTCGGTGCGATTTAATTGCCGAGGGTATAATTGGTGCCGTAGAAGAGGTTGGGGTAACGATTCCGGTTGTTGTTCGTCTTGAAGGGAATAACGCTGAGAAAGGATCGGCAATTTTAGCTGACAGCGGATTAAATATTATTGCTGCGACAGGTTTGAAACAAGCGGCTGAATCGGTTGTTGCAGCAGCAGCAGGGGGTGCTCAATGAGTATTTTAATTGATAGCAACACGAAGGTGCTTTGTCAGGGTTTTACTGGTGGCCAAGGGACTTTTCATTCAGAGCAGGCCATTGCATATGGCACTCAGATGGTTGGTGGTGTGACGCCAGGTAAGGGTGGTCAATCACACTTAGATTTACCCGTATTTAACACCATGCTTGAAGCAGTTGATCAAACTGGCGCTGATGCATCAGTGATTTATGTGCCTGCACCGTTCTGCAAAGATTCCATTCTTGAAGCGGCCAATAGCGGCGTTAAATTGATTGTCTGTATTACCGAAGGTATTCCCACTTTAGATATGTTGGATGCTAAAGTTGCGTGTGATCAATTAGGTGTGCGTTTAATTGGACCGAACTGTCCAGGCGTTATTACACCGGGCGAATGCAAAATTGGCATTATGCCGGGCGCTATCCACTTGCCCGGAAAAGTGGGTATCGTATCCCGTTCAGGAACACTCACTTACGAAGCCGTTAAACAAACTACAGATGCAGGCTATGGTCAAACCACCTGTGTGGGTATTGGTGGCGACCCTATTCCAGGATCTAACTTCATTGATATTTTAGGTTTATTTGAGCAAGACCCTAGCACTGAAGCGATTGTTATGATTGGTGAAATCGGTGGTACGGCAGAGGAAGAGGCGGCAGAGTTTATTCAGTCGAATGTGACCAAACCAGTTGTGTCTTATATTGCCGGTGTGACCGCACCTGCAGGAAAAAGAATGGGCCATGCTGGCGCAATTATTTCTGGCGGTAAAGGCACCGCAGATGAAAAGTTTGCGGCTTTGGAAGCTGCGGGTGTGAAAACTGTTCGAAGTCTAGCCGATATAGGCTCTGGCTTAAGCGAAATCACTGGTTGGTGAGTGTTGCTCTCTTACTTCACGGAGCCAAGCATTTGCTATTAAAACGTCCTGCTTAAAATCAGGACGTTTTTTTTTCATTAAAGTTCAGCTGGTTGCCTATTTTAGCCAGTGTTACAACTGTCTAATAGATACCGAGTGGATTTTTTGATAGCGTATTGCATGGGCTTGGCTGTGGCTATAGCCCCATGATAACTACTTAAAAATAATAGGTGAATCTATGTTAGAAGGTCAAAAAATTCTGGTTACAGGTGCGACTGGGCAAGTTGCCCGTCCGATTGCAGAGCAGCTAAACGCCAATAATGAAGTTTGGGCAGCGGCACGTTTTTCTGATCCTGCTGCAAAAGAAGCGCTTGAAGCACAGGGTATCAATACAGTTGCATTCACCATGGGTGAGTCTGATTTATCGCATATGCCCGATGTCGACTATGTGATTCATTGCGGTGTTAATACCATGCCAAAAACTACCGATATAGGTATGCATGACAATGCCGAGGGGACAGGTTTTTTGATGAAACGTTATCGGAATGTGAAGGCATTTTTCCATATGTCATCTGACTCTGTATACCGCGACACTGCTGACCCTAAAGAAATTATTGATGAGTCGGCGGTTCTCGGCGGTTATTCTAATTATGCAAAGCACTATGCAATGAGTAAGCTTGTTGCAGAGGGGGTCGTGCGATTTCAGGCCAGAGAACTCAACTTACCAACCATCATCGCTCGTCTTGATGTGGCTTATGGTGTTTGTGGTCATGGCGGCGTGCCTACTGTGTTGTATCAATTTATGCAAGGAGGCATACCTTATACTCAAAAAGATAATGGCGAGAGTTATTGTTGCCCAATTCATCAGGATGATATAGTTCAACAAATTCAAGGCCTTATTGAACATGCATCAGTCCCTTCAACCACTGTCAATCTCGGTGGCGACGAGGTGGTCTCGGTTGAAGAAATGATTCGCTATATCGAATCATTGACTAAGTTAACCATGAAAATGGAGGTCGGTGAATTAGCAACCTGGGGTATGAAAGTGGTCGATAATACACTGCGGAAAAAATTAGCGGGCCCATGTAAGATTGGTTGGCAAGAAGGTGTAAAAAGTGTTCTTGAGCAACGTTTCCCTGGTTGCACCAAATAAGTATATTGCATGGGCATTCTCGGGAGCTAGGTATGAGTGATGAACTGTTCGGCAAGATCGTCTTGGTCACTGGTGCTGGCAGTGGTATTGGTCTAGCTGCTTCGCAATTATTTGCTGATCAAGGGGCAACGGTGATTGCGGCTGATATCAATTTAGTCAGTGCTAAGTTGCTCGCTTCTAAGATAGTCGATAATGGTGGGCAGTGCGAAGCAATCCAAGTCGATATCGGCGACCCTGTTTCAGTGGCATCTTTATTTCATCAGATTAAACAACGATACTCTCGACTTGATGCTGCATTTAATAATGCTGGAATCAGTGACGCGCAATTTTCTTGGATCGATTTTCCGCTTGAACAGTGGCAACGAATGATAGACGTCAATTTAAACGGTGTGTTTTATTGTCTTCGCGAAGAATTAAAAATGATGAGCGAGCAAGATGCAGTTGATGGCTTGCGCGGTCAGATAGTGAATACCTCTTCGGGTGCTGGGTTGATACCAGCGCCTGGCCAACCGCATTATACCGCTGCTAAACATGCGGTCTTAGGTTTAACCCGATCCGCAGCTCAGGATTTTTCACGACAGGGAATTCGTGTAAATAGTATTTTACCAGGCCTGACTGAAACTGCAATGATAGTAACTCAACCCCAGTCGATGTTGGATGCGCTTGCCAAAATGTCACCCACTGGGAAGTTAGGGCAACCGATTGATGTAGCCAGAGTAGCTGTTTGGCTGTGTTCTCCTGCAGCCCAATGGGTTAACGGCCAAGCGATTGTTACGGATGGCGGAAGCTTAATGCACTAAGCCAGTAGTAAAACCTTTCAGAGATGGTGTTGATATGAGCTTCAATATTGCTGATGTATTTGAGTTGGCCGTAGATCATTATGCCGAGCGAGAATATTTAGTTTGTGGTCAGCAGCGACGCACGTATGCTGAGATGGAAGGTCGTGCGAATCAACTTGCCCATCATCTTCAACAACAAGGTATAGGGCCTGGCGATCATGTCGGCATTTATGCAATGAATTGTATCGAGTGGGTTGAGTCGATCTGGGCAATACTTAAAATACGCGCCCTGTATATCAATATTAATTATCGTTATGTCGCTGATGAATTAGCTTATATTTTTGATAATGCTGATTTAAAAGCAGTTTTGATTCAGTCGCAATACCTTTCGTTATTGCAGCAGTTAACTACGAGTTTACCCGTGCTTGAACATGTCTTAGTCATTGATAACGAAGGGCAATATAATTTCTCAGAACTTAATTCTCCGTTGGTTCCTATTACTTATATTGAATATGAGTTGGCGTTAGCGGGACAGTCTCCTCAGCGAGACTTTCCAATTCGTAGTGTCGATGATCACTATATTGTTTATACCGGCGGTACCACAGGGATGCCCAAAGGGGTTGTGTGGCGTCACCGAGAGGTCATGTTTGCTTTAGGTGGTGGGATTGATCAATTAACCCAACAGCCCGTTGAACATCCGCAAGACATTATCGATCGTGGTAAAGACGGTTCAATGACTGTGATGTCAATAGCACCATTGATGCATGGCGCTGCTCAATGGAGTTGTATTTCTCGGGCTTTTGAAGGCGGTAAAGTTGTGATAATGCCTCAGTTTAGCGCACAGGAAACATGGCTTTTGATGGCGCGTGAACAAGTCAATTCTTTATTTATTGTTGGTGATGCTATGGCACGACCTATAATAGAAGACTATTTGGCCGCAGCTGAAATACCGAACACGGCTTCCTTTTTTTTATTGGCCAGTTCAGGGGCAGTTTTTTCGGCTTCAATAAAAGATCAGTTTTTTGCTTGTTTCCCAAAACTCATGATTGTTGACAGTATTGGTGCCTCAGAGGTAGGAGGGCAAGGGGTAGCGATCATTGAACCTGGGAAAACAGCCATGGCCGGTGGCGGCCCAACAGTGACACCCTTGACTGGTACAGTTGTGCTTGACGAGGAAGACTTAACTGTTTTGCCTGCCGGCAGTAAAAAAATTGGTAAAGTGGCTCGTCGAGGCTATATCCCTGTTGAGTATTATAAAGATCCTATTAAGACGGCGGCTACTTTTGTTATTGCCGCGGATGGCCAAAGGTATGCTCTACCCGGTGATTATGGCAAAGTTGAACAAGATGGTCGTATCACTATGCTGGGCCGAGGATCAGTATCAATTAATTCAGGTGGAGAAAAGATTTTTCCTGAAGAAGTTGAGGCTGCTCTAAAAGCGCATGCCGAAATATTTGACTGTGTTGTTTGTGGTGTGCCTGATGAGAAATGGGGCAGTCGCGTAGTCGCAGTGGCGCAATCGCGAACATCATTAATGCCGACTTTAGACGATATTCAACGTCACTGCCGTACTAAAATTGCCGCTTATAAGATACCTCGTCAAATCCATTATGTCGATTCGATACCGCGATCGCCCGCAGGAAAGCCTAATTACCAATGGGCGCTAAGGGTAGCTCAGGAAAAAAATAAATAATGTGTTAACAATAAGGGTTAAAAAATGATTAATTATATTATTCTTGGTACCAATGATTTGGCTAAGGCAGCAATCTTTTATGACCAGTTACTGGCTGAGTTCGGTGCAAGCCGTGTGATGGCAAGTGAGCGCATGGTGTTTTGGATGGTTGAGGGCGGCGGCCCTGGCATTTCTGTTTGCATTCCTGCCGATGAGAATAAGGCGACAGTGGGTAATGGCAGTATGGTTGCTTTAGCCGCTGAAAATTCTGACAAAGTAGATAGCATCTATCAAAAAGCGATTGCCTTAGGCGCCCAGTGTGAAGGTAAGCCTGGCAAGAGAGGTGAAATGTCTTATGCGGCTTATTTCCGTGATCTTGATGGCAACAAAATAGCGGCTATTTGTTATGTGTAGTCCGAAACTTTAGTCCCTGCTATCAAGAAGCGTTAGAAGTCCTTTGTCAGCGTCGAGGCGTACCTTATCGCCAGTTTTGAATTGCTTAGTGGCTTGTCGTAAATTTACTATTGCTGGCAAACCGTATTCACGTGCAATAACAGCACCGTGTGATACGGCTGAGCCAACATCCGTTGCCAGTCCGCCGATTACATTAAAATAGGGCGTCCAGCCAACATCGGTAATGGGTGCAATTAATATTTCACCAGGCTGTAAGGCGGCCGCTTCTTCGATGGTGAGTGCGACCCTAGCATAACCTTCGATGATGCCACGACTAACAGGCCTGCCACTGAGTTCTCCGTTGTTGGTATTCTCAGGCGGGACCCATTGAACGGGTTCAGGCTTACCGACATAGATGTCATTAAATTCCATTTTTTCATGAAATGACAGTGCAATTCTTCGTTGGCGAGCCTTTTCTGCCCATTCAATCGTTGGCCGTCGAGTAAAGTCATTCAGTTCATCGTGAGTAAAAAAGAAAACTAAATCTTCGTCAGGTAAGTGCCCTTCTTGAACCAGTAGTTTAGCTAAGTGTCGATAACCTCGTTTCAATCGGTGGGTGACTAATACCAGCATTGATTTGGTGTGTTCTCTGCGACGAATCGCGTTATGTGCAACGGGTAATGCTTTTTGTAACAACTTAGGTAACTCATGAAGTGCGACTTTATCTGCTTTTCTTGCCCTATAGCTACCCTGCAGGCGAGCAGAAACAGATACTTGCATGGTCACAATTAGCTTCTCGGGTTCGTCAATCCAGCCTTTTTCACGCACGCAAAGCTCACGAATAGTGCGATGGCCATGCTCGCTTAGAAACTCTTTAAACCGCAATTGTGCTGCACCCGCCGCATCGCTGCTTAACCACTCAAAGGCTTTAGCTGGTGTTGTGGTTTGAAACGCACTGACTGCATCCGGGTGCTCAGCAATAATGCCAACCACATTTTCTAAACGATCAACCATTACGGCACTTTCTACTTCAGAGGCTCCAGCGAGCAAACGCGCCGCTTCTGCTTGCTGATTGTTATCGGGTGTTTGGCCTCCGCCTGACACTAAGGCTTGAATGACCCCTTCCATTACGCCCGATAGGGCAGAACAACGTAAGTGCACTTCATTAGTTTCAAGTATCCACGGGAAATAATCGTTAATAGCTTGCATCATAGTTTGACTGTCATTGCTGTAGGCAATAAAACCATGTTTAAACCGTGTTTCAAATTCAGTTAGGTATTTTTGTCCCTGCAAGCAGTAACGAATAAACGTTAACGTGCCCCACCATCGCCGCCAGATCGGTGCGGTGTCAGTTAATGGTTTTAATTCAGGCACTGGGCCGCCACAGAGGCTTTGCCCCATTGTTTCTGGCGTATTAATCGACACGTAGCGTGAAGATTCTAATCCGCCTGACATGTTAATAAACATGTGACCAAAAAAGAGGTTGATTTGACTCCAGTCGTCATTAATTGTCGGTCTGCCGGCATACTTTAGATGCATGTGTTGCATGCCATGTTCTATGGCCCGTCCTTGCACAGTAAAGGTCAGTGGGCATACGGCCCCTGGCATCATTTCACCCACATTGCAGCGAGTAATGACATGGTCAGCCGGTATGGCGGTGTCAAGTTCGTTTAAATCAGAGCCTAAAGTTGTGATTGGTCGAGCTTGCAGCCAGAATAACTCTCCACTTTGATCAATTGCCCACTCCATATCAAGAAGCGCAGCGATGGCATGCGCTGCTTGTCTTGCTCCTTCTGCAAGCCTACGAATATCATCATTATCGAGAATCGCCGTTGTTGAGGTGAGCTCCGAGTGAATTAATGTATTGGAGAGATCTAATTCAAAGTGATCGGGGGTGACTTCGCCGCTGACTAGCGCTTCTCCTAACCCAGCGACGGCATCAATAATTAACCGGTCATGGCGACCCGTTACTGGATCGGCCGTGAATAGAACCCCTGCAGCACGTGGGTCGACCATGCGCTGGATAACAACGCACATATCAACGTCTCCAAGCTCGGCATGCTCTGCTTTATACGCATTGGCATGCTCGCTTGAAAGTGAAGAAATGCATTGGTTAATAGCCAATTTTAAATTGTCTAAGCCACTCACATTCAGTAACGTTTCATATTGACCTGCAAATGAACTTTCATCGCCATCTTCACCGATAGCAGAAGATCTAACCGCGACTAATCCACCACCAATAGCTTGGTAGTGTGCATCTAGATCGTCAGGATGCTGGTTAATCTTTGCGGCTGGAATAACAAATGCTGGCGGAACTGAAAGTCCTAAGCGGGTCAATTCGGCCAAGCCTTTGGCTTTGCCGCCGACGTCTTGATCGCTAATTTGTGCAAGGGTGAGGATATTACTGGCCATAGTCGTATTCTTTGTTAATCACTAAAATAACCCATAATATAGTTTATGAATGAGTCTGTTGATGTTAATTTTTTTCAATTGAGTATTTAAACTGCTAGTGGTCTATTATTCTATCACTTTTCCCCTAAGGGATTTTGTCTTGCCGCGTTGCGTCTTTGAATCTACTCGTTTGCGTTGAGCGCGCTTACTGGGTCTGGTTGAAAAGCGAGGTTTATTTTCAGTCAGTATATCCCTAATAGTTCGTGTAAGGCGATCAATAGCATCGGCTCGATTTTTTTCTTGGCTTCGAAAACTTTGCGCCTTAATGATGATGACCCCCAGCTTATTTATTCGTTGGTCATTGGCTCTTAATAACTTCAATTGATGCTGTTCAGCTAAAGACGAGGCTTTTATATCAAACCGTAAATGAATAGCTGTCGAGACTTTATTCACATTTTGACCGCCCGATCCTTGTGCGCGAATAGCTGAGAAATCAATTTCTGATTCAGAGAAACTTATTGACGAATTTATGCGAAGCATGAGCTTAAACTCCCATGCTCTTTTTTAAAGCTCGACCGATTAATTTTTGGCCCCACACAGGAGACAGTCGTTTTATCCACTCGGTAACGTAGGCTTCAGGGCCTGTTCTCACTCGAAATTTATCTTTTTGAATGCCCTTGATGATTTTTTCAGCGACTGCTTCTGGGCTTTTAGAGCGCTCCATCATTGTCGCAAAAAAAGTGCGAAATTCATTGCTTGCCGCTCGTGAATCGATCATTAAATTAGTATTAACGCCGCCTGGGTGAACCAACATAACGCTAACATTCGTTTCTTCTAACTCGGTATAAAGCGCTTCAGAAAAGCCACGGACTGCGAATTTACTTGCACAATAAGCCGATTGACTGGCGACGGCAGTCCAGCCAAACATGCTGGATACATTAACAATTTTTGCTTCAGGGCGAGTTTTTAAATGGGGTAAAAAGAATTTACAACCATGAACTACGCCAAAGAAATTTATATTAAATAACCATTGAAAGTCTTCAAGCTCGTTGTCTTCGAAGTAGCCCCACAAAGTGACACCTGCGTTGTTGATAACGATATCAATATGTTGATGCTTTAAAATAACATCGGCAGCCATTGCTTGCATAGCCATGGGATCACTTACATCAACGCTATGTGTGGTGATCGTATTCGATGAGTTGATAAGCTTGCTGGCTAAAATATCTAATCGATCTGTGCGCAGGTCAACCAAAGCCAGATTAGCCCCTAAATGTGATAATTTTTCAGCAAGGGCTGCGCCAATGCCACTTCCAGCTCCAGTTATAACAACGCTTGTATTTGTAATGTTCATTGACTTGACTCCGAAAACCGTTTTTCTTCCATGATGCTTTCACGAACTATGATGAGCCCAGCTAAAAGTATAACCAACGTGCCTATCACCGTATATTGCTTAGGAAGTATATCCCATAATAACCAGTCAAATAGGCCAGCGTATATCACTGCAAAGTAGCTAGTTGCTGACACAATAGAAGATTTAGCATAAGCATAAGCTCGCGTATAAGGTATAAAAGCGAAATACATACCAAGGCCAATCAAAAGTAACCAAGGAATTGTTTGCATGGGTATGGGTTTGAAATTGATAATAAATAAAGGTGTTGAGCCCAGTAATGAGATAAGAAAATAGTAAAAAAGAATTCTTTTTTCAGGTTCGTACTTACTCAGTTTGCGGGTTAATACCATTGAAAAAGCTAATCCAATTCCCGAACATAAACCGATCAAATGCCAGAAGCTAAACTGGCCTTGAGTCGGTCTCAATATAATAGTGATCCCAATAAAACCTAGCAGTAAGGCTGACCAGCGTACTAATGGAATCTTAGTTCGATAGAAAAAAAACAATATGAGCGGCACGATGAGTGGTGCGCTGTGACGAAGTAATGAGGCCTCTGCTAAAGAGATATGATTAATAGAAAAATAAAAAGCATAAAAGCTCAGGCAACCAAACACACCCCGAATAAAATGTGTGACTGGCTGATCCGTCTTTAATTCATTAATACCGTTAGTGATCAGCCACGGCATTATACACAGTAAGCAAATGCCAAATTGAAAAAAAATAATAGTAAAGATATTAACATCTGAAGATATGAACTTAACAACAACAGACAAAATGCTGCCGATAAAAACAGTAAAAAGCCCAAGCGTGATCCCGCTTAAAGTATTTTGCTTGCTATTAATTCGCGATTGAGTCGTGATGTTAGTCATATTGTGTCAAGGTAATGAGTTTCAGCGGTAGTTTAACCTAAAAATGGTAGTGAGGTGAACGTAAAAGGAGAAATTATATATGACGTGGTTTGCCGAAAGAATCAGTTCAAAGCCCTCGAGTGTGGCAGCTATAAGAGCTAATGTGGCTCACTTCCTAAATGATTTTTAACTCGGATACATGAACTGAATCTGTTGAATGATAGGGGTGAAGATCTAAAGCAGACTTGGGTATGCCATTACTATCAATAATATGTAAGTGCTCTCTGCCTAACTTCCTTGGTTCATCAACCCCGCAGGAATGAGCGATCACGCCCACTTCACGAACAAGATTAGTCGCATAATTAGCAACTCTTTGGGCTTTGTTGATGGGATCAAGGCCGTTTTGAAGTTTTTTGTTATGTGTGGCTATGCCCGTGGGGCAAGTATTTTTATTGCACTGTAAAGCCTGAATACACCCCAGTGCGAACATGAAACCCCGCGCAGAAACAACGAAACTGGCACCCATGCAAAGTGCCCAAGCAGCATCAGCAGGAGTAATCATTTTTCCTGAGGCAATGATTTTTATGCGATCCTTTAGTCCATAGTAGCTTAATTTATCTGAAAGCAAGGGAAGGCTTTGCTTTAATGGTAAGCCCATATAATCGATCAGACTTTGAGGTGCGGCACCTGTACCTCCATCAGCGCTGTCAAGCGTAATGAAATCAGGAGCGGCTTCAATGCCACGGTTTATGATTGCCAAGCAGAGTTGATTAAGCCAAAGATGTTCTCCAAGAACAATCTTAAAGCCAACAGGTTTGCCCGTGAGCGAACGAATCAGTTCAACGTAATCGAGAAGTTCAGAAACGGAAGTGATATCAGGATGACTGTTTGGGCTGATAGAATCCTGACCTATAGGAATGCCTCGTATATTAGCGATTTCTGCGGATACCTTATTGCCAGGTAAAATACCTCCTTTGCCCGGTTTGGCGCCTTGGGAAAGTTTGATTTCAAACATACGAATTTGTGGCAGTGATGCTAATACCTTTAATTTCTGTTCTGAGAAATTACCATTCGTATCACGCAGACCGTACTTGGCTGTGCCGATTTGATAAACAATGTCACAACCACTTTGAAGGTGATAGGGACTGATAGCACCTTCACCCGTGTTTAACCAGCAGTTGGATTTTTTTGCGCCTTGAGACAATGCAAGAACGGCAGGTTTTGAAATGGCGCCATAACTCATGCCGGAGATGTTAAAAAAAGAGTGCGCGTGGTAGGGGGTTTTGCAAAAGGGGCCAATTAGCATGGCATCCATTGTTGAGACATCTGTATTAATAGAAGGAAAAGGACAGTTTAAAAATATAAAGCTACTAGCATGGGAAAGACTTCGAGTAGAGCCAAAGGCAATGGTATTGTCAATATTTTTAGCGGCGCGATAAACCCAAGATCGATCAGCTCGATTGAAAGGTAATTCTTCTCTGTCCATAGTGAAAAAATATTGCCGAAAGAAATGCCCCATGTACTCAAAGAGGTAACGCAGTCGGCCAATGACTGGGTAATTTCGACGCACACTATGAGCAGTTTGATTTTTATCAATGAAATAAATGATGAGGAGGGCTGCGAGCAGGAAAATAAAACTGATTAATAAAAAAAATGAGAAGAACCCCTCGATATGATGAAGGAAATCATAAGACAGTGAAGTACTTGAATCGGTCATAATAGAGTTTCCAAGAGAAAGAAAGACGTGTGAATAAGCATAGAAGATGTCAGCCGTTTAAATGTAAAATAAAGGGAGATGATGATTAAATAAAGCTTGCATAAACAATTAAAAAATTAAAACTATGGCTTTACAAAGGGAAATAGTGAGTAATATTTTAAGCCAGAGATGGCTCGCTATTAAAATGATGAGTGAATGTGATTTAAAGTAAATACTAATATGAAGCGTGTATTGGTAGGGAGCGAATGTCTTTTTGATGCAGTAAACAGTACAGAATAATAAATTGATCTCATTTTTTTAATGGGTAAAATTGGGCCATCCATTTTCTAAGTGGAATTATAGGGCCGTCATCAGAGGAGAGCACAGGGTGATCTAAAACAATTCTCTTTTCCCAGATTGAACTGTCTTCTATTATTGTTTGCCAGATAACCCGTGAAGTGATGAAATTATAAAGAAAATTTAAAAAATTATTCTTTTTGTTTTCAACAGCAACTATTTTTGTCATAAGTAGGGACGTTGAATCGATGGGGGTGATAAATATAAGTGCATGAACCGATGTGGATGGAAAAGAAAATAAATGAAACTGTGAAATGGCAGCACTGATGCCTCCAAGTGTTTTAAGAGTTATCTCTATATTTTGAGCTCGCCAACAAAACCCCTTTTTGGTGGACACAGATAATTTTGCTTTTAAATTGTTATTTTCTTCAGTAATGAATGAATCTAGCTGTGCATGACTTACAAAAGTATCATGGACAACAGGAAAATGCGCCTTATCTCCGAGGTTCTCAGAGATGCTGTAAATACTTGCATCAATGATCGATTCTCTCACATGTGAATACTTCCAGTGGGGTTGGTTTAAAAAGCTAACAATGGGAAATGGAATGGGCGGTTCATTATCATGGGTAAAGTAAACGAAAATAAATCCATTGATTTCTTTATTTGGAAGCGTTTTTTTTCTGGCTCGTCGTGGGATAGTGTTTGTGAAGGGGATTTTTATAACTTGCCCTTGGCTATTGTATTCCCATCCATGAAAAGGACAGCGTAAACAGTTGTTAACAATAACGCCATCGCCTAGGTGAGCCCCTAAATGAACACAATGAGGCGTTAAAATGGTGATTTCTCTATTCTTCCCTCGATAGATCACAAATTCTTGATCAAAATAATGGATCGTTTTTACGTTGCCTTTTTTTATAAGCGAACTTTTCCCAATAACAAACCAGCCTTTTGGTATTTTATTGAAGTCAACACTTTTTATTGTGGTCATTGGTATCAATCCTTTTTTAGATGAATTTAGAGTACCAATTCCTGAATTTCATGATCGGTCCATCAGCAGTAGAAAGGACAGGTTGATGGGTTATTTCTCTTTTTTTCCATATGTTAATATCTTGTAAAATGGTTCTGCCAAACGTCGTAACAAAAAAAATATTAAATAAAGGATTGAGAAATTTTGGAAAGAAAAACATTTTGTGTAAATTGCCGTATAAAACTATTTGAGTGGTGGAGTGATTGATTGGCGTTAAAAAGGTAATGCACTCCCATTCAATCATTCGACTATAAACAGCGAAAAAGCCTGTGCCAATACTCATTGAGGTGAATTTAATGTCCAAAGACATGGGAGAAATAAAGAGTAATATCCTGCTGGTGATCAATTTTATTTTTAAAACGAACGAATAGGGCTCGGTTATAAAATCCTCTATTTCTAGCGAACTGAGGTGAGAATGAACAATCGGAAAGTGTGCGCTATCAACAATGTTTTCGCTTAAATTGAATAAACTGGTTGGAACTTTAGTGCAGTATGTAGATGTTGTTCGGTGGTCAAAATGTTGAATACTAATAAGTTTGTTAATTAATGATAACTCTTCTTCTTTCGTGCTGGGATTTCCATGTTCACTGTAATAGACAAAAATCATATCCTTATAAAGTAAGGTGGGCAAAGAATGATTGCGTATAATTGTATTGTCAACCAGGTAATTCAGTGAGGCTTTTAACGTTTTTGTAATAAGTGTTAATCTTCCGCCAAAATATGAAAATTCG
Organism: Cellvibrionales bacterium UBA1963; assembly: GCA_002336035.1. Lineage (GTDB taxonomy): Bacteria > Pseudomonadota > Gammaproteobacteria > Pseudomonadales > UBA7434 > UBA7434. The sequence goes on along the minus strand of DDED01000027.1, from coordinate 551 downwards.
ATTTGTTTCTTACGGTTTAATTTTTTAAGGTAAGAAATGAAATACCATCCCCTAGGTATAACGGTATTAAACATGGTCATAGGATTTTCCTATATTTCTTATATTGATATCATCAAGCGTGTTTTTATTGATGCCTCCGTCAAACTGGTACTGACTATTTAATCGTCGAATGACTTGATTAAAGCCGTGCTCCAGTTTTATTAAGTCCGGAAATAATTCACCGTCTGCAGATAAGCCGATGAATACTTTTTTGTTGTGCGTGTAGTTGACGCATACCAAGGCCTGGCCTTGTGTAACTGAACCCAGTGGATAAAGTGACAATACTTTTGACTTGGTGTTTTTTAAATACATGTCTCCAACACCATAATCAGGTATGTTGCTAATGGTGGCCGTTGAAATCTTCATCATTTTACTGCTTAGGCCTAAATTAAATATGCGTGACCCGACTAAAGCGATGGCCTCTGCAATATTTCGTTTCTTTGAAATAGACGTTGAATAATTGATTTTTTTGACTATTTTTTTAAAAGAAAACGTGTTTAATTCTAACTTGA
>DDED01000079.1:29889-31399 GCA_002336035.1 Cellvibrionales bacterium UBA1963 | reverse complement strand
TGCCATGCCCCCCTAAACTGGCGGCGCCGCAGGTGAGCGAAATAAACACCATTGGCACGACTAACACTTTTAACGATGCAATAAAAATCTTTCCTATGAGATCGAATAAGCCAAAGAAAACGATATTTTCAACTGCAGAATGATACGGCAATGGTGTCAAGATATTCGCCAGCGAACCCAACAGAATACCCAATGCCATAGCAATGAAAATTTTCTTAGTTAAACTCATCGTCCACTCCCAGAGATTGATTCATTATCATACGCTTTATTGATTCACGGACAAAAAAAAGAGCTATGCCAGCTCTATTTTTTATTTAAGCCTTAACCACAAACCTAGCTGCCATTGACAGAATCTTTTAATGATTTTCCCGCTTTAAAACCCACCGAGTTACTGGCCGCGATGTCAATTTCTTGACCCGTTTGCGGATTCTTGCCTTTTCTTGCCGCCCGTGAGCGACGAACAAAACTGCCAAAACCAATTAAGCTTACCGACTCTTCCCTTGCCAATGCAGCGGTAATCTCATCCGTTATAGCAGTCACAACTTCACCTGCCTTTTCTTTTGAAATGTCTGCCTTGTCTGCGACAATAGCGGCTAATTCAGTTTTATTCATGGTGTTCCCCGTTGATTAATGTCATTTTATTGTGCGACTAATATCGCAAATTTAATCGCACAATGCGATCTTTAAACTGTTATTACGTCAAAATAGCTGGCAATAATTTTTGTAATGCTTGTTTTTCATTGGTGCCCTGTCCTGTTAGCGCAAAGCCAAGCAGGTTGTCGTGTGAATCTTTAAATAAAGCCACGATATCGTTACCGTCGCCGCTAATTTGCCATTCACCGTCTGAGCCATGAGCCGGTGGTGAAACCACCACCGGACAAGCAGGCGTTTTAATCGCTACCGGCATCGCAGGATAAACCACCTCCGTTGGCACGCCTGCTAGCGTCTTTGCTAACGCTCTTGCCGCGGCCATTAAAGGCGCTACATAGTAAAGTACGTGACCTTCAACCTCCGCACAATCGCCTAAGGTATAGACATTTGGCGCATTGGTTGCCAACAAGCGATCCGCTAAAATACCTCGGTTAACGTTAATGCCGCTGGCTGCCGCAAGATGAATACGCGGCCTAACGCCGACTGCAGACACCACAATATCCGCGTCAATATGATCACCATTGGCCAAACTTATTCGCACTCCATCGCCGTGATGATCAATGGATTCAGCAACCGTTCCAAAATGAAAGCGAGCGCCCGCTTTCTCTAAAGACCTCTGCACGGCTAGCCCCGCTTTTTCAGGGAGCAAGGATGCTAAATTATGAGCCAATGGATCTACCGCCTCAACGCTAAATCCACCGTTCAATAGGTCATTGGCAAATTCTGAGCCGATCAGGCCGGCACCAATAATAAACACCTTTTTTGCATCCGTTTTTTTCAATCGCGCTCTGAAGTCATCATAATCCAGTAAATCATTAATCGAGACGACCTTATCGAGTCCAGTGCCCGACATCGGCGG
>DDED01000079.1:0-29545 GCA_002336035.1 Cellvibrionales bacterium UBA1963 | reverse complement strand
AATAACGTCGGCACCCCAAGCCAATACCAACGACTTATAATGAACCGCAATCGATGAACCAACCGATATTGTCTGGGCGTGTGTGTCAATCGCCGTGACTTCTGTAAATGTCCAAATACTGGCCTGCAGTTGCTTCGCCATTTTACCGGCATCCGCCATGGCCAAATCATCGGCAGTATTGTCCTTGGTAAATCCTGTTGAAAGCATCGGCTTCGAATACGAACAGCCGTCATCAGAACTGATCAATAGTAGCGGTGTCGTTTTATCCAACTTCCTAAACTCTCTGGCTAAATTATAACCAGCCAAGCCTGTCCCAATAATAACAACGGGGGCCTTACCGTCATCGTCATTGAGGGCAGTGCCCATGACCTCTGAGGTATCTAAACCGGCATTGGTCGATTCTGACACAGTCGCCACTGGCTCGATCTTCGGTTCAAGTACTGCTGCAACAGCTTCAGTCGTGGCGGAATCATCGTCAGACATTTCAATCATTTCGAAATCCAGCTTTCCCACTCCGCAATCCGGGCACAGCCAATCCTCTGGCACATCTTCCCACGGTGTGCCTGGTGCTATTCCGTCCTCTGGCCAGCCTTTTGCTTCATCATAAATCCAACCACAAACGATACATTCCCACTTTTTCATTTACAAAACCTCAAACCAATCATTAAAACAGCCAATAAACCCCTATCCATTCGCATTCTTCTCCTAACCCATCGACATTTCAGCGTTCTTCAGCTTGCATGTTTAGAGCTAATCACGCATTCTAAATACCTCAATACACCCATTATCGGCTGCCAAAAAGCGTTATTGCGTCGACAATGCCCAGCATCGATGATAATACGTACCAGCTTACGGAAAACGACACATTGTACGATCAACAACCCATTGGTTACCAGTCGCAAAGCCCCAGATGGCGCGACTTTAACACCTTAACGAGCGATATTTTATCGGCTGAAGTACAAAAGTGGCTCCTTGATCAAGGCTCGCTAACAGAAAGGCTCATAAAGAAAAGCCAAAACCAATTTTATGTCGACGTATTACGCCAGATTTGGGGAGAAGCTGACCCAGGTGAAAAAGATTTATTAGGCCAAATACATCCCGAACCCTGCCTTATTCGCGAGGTCTTGCTTTACTGCCACCAACAGCCATGGGTTTACGCAAAAACAGTGATGCCTGAAAAATCACTCAAAGACGAGCTGGCCCATTTAAGATCCTTCGATAATCAACCATTGGGTCAATTATTGTTTAATACACCAGGATTAATACGTAGCCCCTTTGAGGTGGCTCAGTTTAACGCACATCATTTACCCTCTGATGTGCAGAGACTGATTAATAATGAAGCAGTTTCACAGTGGGGTAGGCGCTCACGCTTTGAAGTTTATGGTAAGCCGCTGCTAGTCAGTGAAATATTTCTACCGGCATTTCAGGCCTGATACCCAAAAAGTTGCGTACGCACTAACTCTCGCATTAGAATTTATTATGTTTACTTTAACCTCAGAAAATATTGATCACTATTTAGCGTTAATGCGGGTCAATCGCCCGATTGGTACTTACTTAGTGATGTGGCCTGCACTGTGGTCACTCTGGTTAGCAGCCAAGGGAGTGCCAAACGTAACATTAATACTGGTATTCATCAGCGGAGCATTTCTTATGCGCTCAGCAGGCTGTGTTATTAATGACGTTGCCGATCGTCATTTTGATGGCCATGTCGAGCGAACAAAACATCGACCATTAGCCACTAAAGTGATTACCCCCGCTGAAGCGTTGCAGTTATTTGCAGCGCTGAGTTTGGCTGCCTCGGCGTTATTACTGCTTACCAATTTATTAACCGCAGCCTATGCATTACTGGCCTTTTTTTTTGCGACCCTATACCCCTTTACCAAACGGTTTACACAACTGCCCCAAGTAGTATTGGGCATGGCTTTTAGCTGCTCGATTCCTATGGCATTTGCAGCGCAAATGAATGCCGTTCCATTTGTCGCGTTGCCGCTCTATCTAGCCGTTATCTGCTGGGTTGTTGCTTATGATACTTTTTATGCCATGGTTGATCGTGAAGACGATATTAAAATTAATGTCAAATCAACAGCAATTTTATTCGGTCATTATGATCGTGTAATAACAGCGGCACTGCAGTTTGCGTTTATACTTTTATTGGCGTTTATCGGTCATCAACTGGGGCTCGGCATCATTTTCTTTTCTAGCCTGCCAATCGTCTCAATATTATTTTTATACCAACAGTATTTAATAAAAGATCGTAACGCAGTAAAATGCTTTAAGGCCTTCTTAAATAATAACCTAGTCGGCCTCACTGTGTTTATTGCTATTGTCGCTGACCTCGCTATTATCAATATTTCTTAATCAATTCGAGCAAATTAATTTCATGTACGTTAAGTTTTATGATGCAATAAAAAAAATTGGCAAGCCGACTTGGCAGCGTATATGTGGAACAGACTATCCTTTTTTACGCTATGAATTTCTAGCCAGTCTAGAGGATGCTGGCAGTGACAATGAGCACGGCTCGGCCTGTAATCAACAGAGCGGTTGGCAGCCACAACACGGTATCGTTTTCGATGGCGAAAAGCCCATTGCAGCAATTCCCTTATATCTAAAATACCATTCCTACGGTGAATATATTTTCGATTGGGCTTGGGCAGAAGCGTACCAGCGGAATGGTTTAAACTATTACCCCAAACTACTCAATGCAATACCGTATTCACCCGTCACGGGCACGAGAATCGCTATTGATTCAGACCACAGTAAACAGTGCCAAACTATTTATTCTACGATTGTCAGTGCCTGTAAAATCAAGTGCCAAGAAGAAAAAATTTCGTCATGTCACTTTTTATATCCACAACAAGATCTGTCCATTGCATTATCCGAACTACAAATAGAACAACGATCAAGTCATCAGTATCATTGGTTCAATCACAGTCGCCGAGGAGAATTATATCTTGATTTTAACGATTTTCTTGCTGACCTAAAATCGCGAAAAAGAAAAGATATTAAAAAAGAGCGTGCCTTAATCGCCAGAGAAGATATTCAATTAGAGCGTTTAACTGGTGAACAAATTGATGCAGCGGTGTGGGATCACTTTTACCATTTTTATCAATTAACTTATGCTAAACGGTCGGGGCATGGTGGTTATTTGCCGAAGGAATTTTTTAGATCTATCGGTGAGACAATGCCAGAACAATTACTATTGGTTCTTGCTAAGCGTAACGGCAAACTAATTGCTGGCGCTTTAAATTTTTTTTCTAGCGATACCTTATACGGTCGTTACTGGGGCTGTACTGAAGCAGCTGAATCACTGCATTTTGAAGCTTGTTACTATCAAGGTATTGAGTTTTGTATAGAGCGAAAACTGAAAAAATTTGATGCTGGCGCGCAAGGCGAGCATAAAATTCAGCGCGGATTTCGCCCAGTGCCAACGTGGTCAAACCATTGGATTCAAGACCCTCAATTTGATCAAGCTATAAAGCGCTATATTCATCAGGAAGCCAAACAAGTAAAAGCAAATATTGAGCAAGCCTCAGACTTTTTACCGTTTAAGGCTTAGACGCTGACGCACCTGCACGCCGTCCAGAAAACACACCGTCAGCAATCGATAGGCCACTGACATAATTATTTGATGCAACGCCAACCGCAGTCCTTCCTGCGGCATATAGACCTGCGATGCCCTTACCGGCTGACGATTTAACCTGCCCCGTTAGCTCATCAACCACCAAACCCCCTAGCGACAATGCGGGTGAACCTCCAGCCGCTAAATCAATGGCATAAAAAGGCGGCTTAACAATAACTGACATATCAGATGCTGATTTTTCAAACGGATCGAGCTGTTCACCTCTGGCACAGGCGTTGTACTGCTCAAGTGTTGTAAGTAAAGTTTCGCTATGAATGCCTGTAATTTCAGCCAATTGTTGAATCGAATCAGCTCGGTAAGCGGTTTTTAATTGCTGCTGGACGACCATAGAAATTAATGAGCGAGCGTCGCGAGATAAAAATTCAGTGCTGTTATCATATAAATCGCTATCAATAATAAGCATGCCTTGAGCTAAATTATCACGATACATGCGAGTACCAATAACTGCACCATATGACGCTTCGTCACAATAACGATGGCCAGACAAATTAACGACCATGCCACGCGGCCATGTCTTCGGAGGATTGATAAATCGCCAGGCAGAAGCACTGTGCATTTCTTTTATCATTCCACCGGCACTCACACCCAAAGCAATGCCCGCACCATTATCACCTGCTTGCCCCAGCATTCTAGCCGGCATAAATGTCGGCAAGTGCTCTCGCACCATGTCGCGATTAAAAATAAAACCTCCGCTTGATAAAATCACGCCTGTAGACGCTTTAATATAACGAGTAACCGCACGGCGCTCAAAGCGAGCGATCCATAACCGACACTTCGCAGATAATTTTGGGCTAGCCATGTGTAAAGTATTTGCTAACTTATTGGCTATTCGATGCAGAAGACCGCTCGGTGTCCAGCCTCGCAATTGTTGAATCTCAACACCAACAACTCGACCCTGATCATCTTGTAATAAACTACTTACTCGACTTTGACGATAAAAATGCTTGGCTGCTCGACAGGCAGACTGACCTAAAGCCTTAAAGAAACCTGAGCCTAAGCCCGTTGCTTTTGCATTACCATCAGCTACGTGACCTCTTGGTGAAGAATAAGTTTGGGTTTTTTCTAAGGTGCTGGTCAGCAGTTCATTGCCGGAATAATAAAGGCTGTATTCAGGCCTTGGATGAGTGGTTTTTATAGTAAAAACATCACCGCTATAACGAACTCCTTGTTGTTGAACCCACGCGAAGTTTTCGACACTTTGTTGACAGAAACGTTGTAAGGTTTCATCACTTACAACGGTGCCAACTTCGTATTTTAAATAACGATACATATTTTCGACATCGTCTTTCACTTCAAGCTTTTTCTGCAATGCTGTTCCGCCGCCAGCATAATAGACGCTGCCACTGAGTGCAGTAGAGCCACCGCCTCTGAAGCGGTCAATGATTGCTACCTTAGCCCCACGCGAGGCCGCTTCAATCGTTGCGCTTGCCCCTGCAGCACCAAGACCCACAACCAACACATCAAATTCGCCATGCCATTTTTGTAACGCAGGGTTGATCGTCCTACTCGCATTAATACCCGTACCGGCCATTATTTCGTCATTCATTTTCTAAAGCACTCTCTGCTGTTCGCATCATTTTTACTATTTTACGTTCAGGCCTAACTATAACGCCATATAATTAACTAAAACTTTATTTATTTTTTCTCTCTTTATATCTAAATATTAACACTGAACATTAAAGTAATTGCAGCAGCGCGTTGGTCATGGCAATCTGTTATCTTATATTTGATATTAGGAGCAGCATCGTGTCAACAACCAGACCTTTTTCAATTCTCGGAATCCAACAAATTGCTGTCGGTGGCTTAGACAAAAATAAACTTCGTCACTTTTGGATCGATATCCTTGGTTTAACCTACAACAGTACCTTTATTAGTGAAAAAGAAAATGTTGATGAAGATATTTGTCAGGTCGGCCATGGTGCATTTAAAGTAGAGGTTGATCTAATGCAGCCGCTCGATGCCAACAAAAAACCAAAAGTGCATGAGCCCGCATTGAATCATGTCGGCTTATGGATTGATAATTTAGCTGACGCCGTAACATGGCTAACGTCTCAAGGCGTTCGGTTTACTCCGGGAGGAATACGCGCCGGTGCAGCGGGTTATGATGTTTGTTTTATTCATCCAAAGGGCAACGATGCGTTTCCTATTGGCTCAGAAGGCGTTTTAGTTGAATTAGTTCAAGCGCCTGACGAGGTAATATTAGCCTTTCAAACCATCGCTGATGCTAGCCTTTAACCGACTATCATTGCATTGAAGGCAAGCATCTACCTTATACTCTTAACTCAACCGCTTGAGTTTTAAGGGTATCAACACAATGAACGCTAAACCTAAAACCACAATAAATAGGTAAAAGCTATTTACATAATTGCCATATATATCAAAAAGCTTGGCGCCAAGAATAGGGCCAGGCATTACCATCAGAGCAATTAATGGCATCATAGTACCCATCACTCTGCCATAGCTTTTCATTCCAAAAATAACGGCTATTATTGCGCCCCATACAGGTAGCATACCCCCTGTCGCAAGACCTAGAAAAACGGCAGCAAGGAGCATTTGCGTGAAAGATGGCTGACTCGCTAAAATTGAAACGCCGATGGTAGCTAACACAATGGCACCCCATAGGCCCCATTTTAAATTGATGCGGTCAGCAGCAAAACCAAATAAAATTTTTCCGATGAGCCCTGTGCCGGCAAGTGTCTGAATCAACGTTTTTGTTTTATCTGCTAAGCCTTCACCAGCCATATAAGCGCCAATATTTGTCAAAACGCCCGTTTGACTCATGAAGAGAAAACCTAGTGTGCCGCCAATGTACCAGAAAGCTGGCGTTGCCAAAATTTCACGGGCGCTTAATTCAGGGCCATCTAAGGCTTGGCTAACGGCGGCTCCTGAGTCAGCCCCTGCCGCTAACGGCTCACCCATTAGCCCTCTATCTGATGGAAAATCTTTCATGGCCAACATCAGGTAAGGCAACAACACGACCAGCACCGTTACACCAAAGTAAAACAACATATCACGCCAACCCGTATGAGTAATTCCAAGGTCAACCATATAAGGAATCACTAAGCCGCCCAACGAGGTGCCCACGGCCGCAATGCCCAAAGCTTTACCTCGACTCGTTGAAAACCAGCGTGAGACAACCGTTGAACCCGTTAACGGGCCCAATAAATTATTTGACAAGCAAATAAACAAGGCAAAGAGTAGAGAAAATTGTGTGATGGTTTGGCTTCTCGATAGCAATATAAGGCCCAGACCTAACGTCACAGCACCAATAGCCATTAATTTTTTTATTGACCATTTGTCTGCTAGCATGCCAATCAATGGTGCAACGACCAAGCCCAGCGCGGTCGCCCAGGTGATGCCGTACATCACTTCAGTGCGTGTAACATCAAACTCAAGCTGGACGGGCACCACCATTAAAGGGAAACCGTAAGAGAAAAAACCAGTGACGAAGAACTGGGCAATAAAGGCACCTGCAACGATTAACCATCCATAATACATCATGTTTTTCCTGTCCCTGATATCAACGGCCCCGAACCTTCACCGCTTTAAAACCAGCGTAACTTAAAAAACGACGGCCATAGCTAATATTTTTGCAATCTACATACCGCCGGTATGGCTAAGTTAAGCTGACCCGAATACTAGGTAAAACAATATTTTGGAGAATATGGATGATAAGAATCGCAATCATAGGTGAAAAATCTAAGCCGCCAAAGGGAGGGATCAAGCGCCTGAATGGCGCCATAATAGGCTCGCCAAGCTGCCGTATTAATACAACCACTGGATGATAAGAGTTTGGAGCGACCCAGCTAATCACTATTTGAGCTAGAATGGCAAAAAATACTATTTGAAGCGCTATATCTATCACGCCAAAAATAGCGTAAATGACGAAGGCCAACACGTTCGAGCTTAAGCCTCCCTTAAGCGCCATCAATAAAACAAACCCTAATATTTGCACCAGAAATGCGAGCAGCAATGCCGCAAAATCAACACCCCACAAACCAGGAATCAAACGTCTCAGCGGCGTCAGTGGGGGATTCGTCACATGAATAATAAATTGTGAAATAGGATTATAAAAATCAACTTTCGCTATTTGCATCATGATTCTTAACAAGATAAGCATCGTATAAAACTCAACAACTACGCTTAATAAAAACTCAATTATTTGATTAATCATTGCCTTCTCTCTTCAATATTAAAGCATTCACACATCAGTGAAACTAGGCCAGTTCCTTTGCAAGATCCTGAGAACGTAAAAATGCAGCAGTTAATGCCAGCTCAACCGTCTCTCTCAGTTGACTATTTTCAAACGACTGAATGGCTGCCTCAGTGGTTCCATTAGGCGAGGTGACTTTACGCCGTAACTCGGCAACATCATCGTCAGATTCAATCGCCATTCGAGCTGCCCCTAAAGCAGTTTGCTGAGTTAATCGTTCAGCCGTTTGGGTATCCAATCCCAATTGTTCTCCAACTGATTGCATTGCCTCCATAAACAAAAAGAAATAGGCCGGACCGCTTCCTGAAAGCGCAGTAACAACGTCTAAAGTGGGTTCTGAGTCAACCCATGCAACGATACCAACAGCCGATAATACTGCCTCAGCTAAGGCTTTTTGTTCTAAAGACACTTGATTCGTTGCATAAAGCCCACTAGCGCCTTCTTGGAGAAGTGCAGGCGTATTAGGCATGCAGCGTACAATAGGGACGCTGTTTCCTGCCCACGCTTGCAAACTGGCAGAATTAATTCCTGCGGCAATGGAGACCAGCAAAGGTCGACCTTGTTGTAATGAAGGGCTTAGCGGCGTCAAAACATCTTTTAATGCTTGTGGTTTAACTGCCAAAATGACTAGATCAGCGTCCGTTATAATATCGACGTTTGAGCCAGAAGTTGTAATTGGACCCAATGCCTTTGCTGCGGTTAAGCAGGCGTCGCTAGGGTCACTACAGGCAATTTTTTCTGCAGGATAACCGCGCTTAAGCAAACCTCCAATTAAACTTCGCGCCATATTGCCTGCGCCAATAAAAGCAAGCTTGTTATATTCTTTGTCGCTCATTATCGCCTCTTTTTTGTGGTGTTCATTTTCCAACTTAGGGATCACTATTTTGACGTTGGCTCGTCTCGAGAGCCAAAAATGTCGGTGCCTACCCTTACGATCGTAGCGCCTTCAGCGATAGCAAATTCTAAGTCGGCTGACATACCCATCGATAAAGTATCAAATAATGTTCTACTGCTCTGCCAATCAATAGAGGCCTGTGCCAGCTCGAATAACGTTCGCATACGAGCAAAACTGTTCTGGCGGTCAGATTCATTATCAGATTGAGCAGGTATAGCCATTAAGCCTCTCAATTGCAGTCGAGGCAAGGCATTAATTTCAGCAATTACTGGCAATATATTTTCCGGCGCAAAACCTGATTTGCCCTGCTCATTATCAATATTGACCTGTAAGCAAATATTAAGCGGTGGCAGTGTCGGCGGCCGCTGGTCATTAAGTCGCTTCGCCACCTTGACCCGATCAACGCTATGAACCCAATCAAACAAATCGGCAATGGCCTGTGTTTTATTGGATTGAATGCCCCCAATATAATGCCACCTCAAAGAGAATTCGCGAAGTTGTTGAATTTTCTGTTCCGCTTCTTGCAAGTAATTCTCTCCAAAATCAATCACCCCAGCCGCTATCGCTTCTTTGATAGCATCTAAAGAGTGTTTTTTACTGACCGCCAACAGTGAAATAGTCGATCTTTTGCGGTCATAGAGATCAGCAGCACGATTAATTCGTGCACGCGTCACAGCAATATTGTGTTCGATTGGTATCATTATTGGGTAAATCCAGCGTTTGAGACTATTTTATATTTCATAACGATTATTGGGTTATTTTAACGTGAATAACGCCGTCTCAATAGTCAAAAATAAATACGGATGGACAAATTTATGTTAATTTTTGAATTACTTGACGACTCACTCGCTCTAAATGCGTCAGATTTACACTTATCTGCTGGCCTAGCCCCAATGGTGAGGGTTGATGGTGAAATACAAGCATTAAATTATCCCGCACTGACACACGAAACCTTAGGCACCTTGCTGGATACGCTCATGACCGATCAGCAACGCACGGATTATACAAAGTCTTTAGAGACGGACTTTTCTTACGCTTATAAAGATATTGCCCGCTTTCGCGTTAATGTGTTTCAACAGCATCGGGGTTCTGGCGCTGTACTAAGAACAATACCAGCCACAGTGCTATCAATGGAACAACTGGCAATGGGTCAAATTTTTCGAGATATTGCTACGCTGCCTCGGGGGCTAGTCTTAGTCACAGGGCCAACAGGATCAGGTAAATCGACATCATTAGCAGCGCTGATAGATTTTATTAATCAAAGCCGTCGAGAGCATATTCTAACGATAGAGGACCCCATAGAATTTATTCATCAAAATAAACAATGTTTGATCAACCAGCGTGAGGTTCATCGACACACTTTGAGCTTTAATCAGGCGCTTCGATCCGCACTGCGGGAGGATCCTGATATAATTTTGGTGGGTGAATTACGTGACCTTGAAACAATTCGGTTAGCCCTAACTGCCGCGGAAACGGGGCACCTCGTGTTCGCAACATTGCACACAAGTTCAGCAGCAAAAACAATTGACCGCATTATTGATGTGTTTCCCGCTAATGAAAAAACCATGGTTCGATCAATGTTGTCTGAAAGCTTGCAAGCCGTCATCTCTCAAACACTCATTAAACGAGTTAATGGCGGTCGAATTGCTGCGCATGAAATTATGCTAGGAACGCCTGCAATCCGAAATTTAATTCGTGAGGATAAGGTCGCTCAAATGTACTCTGCGATACAAACCGGAGGCAAGCAGGGAATGCAGACCATGGATCAGTGCTTGAAAGATCTGGTTAATAATAAACTCATCAGCGTAGAACACGCTCGTGAAAAAGCGAAACAACCTGATGATTTTTACTGAACACCCATGTGTTTTTTGAGTCTATACGTGTTAACGATTAAACCAGCTCTCAAGAATTAGCTGCGCGGCCTCTGCATCGACTGTCGTCGACTTACGCCTAGAGTCGACCCGTTCATGTCTTTTTGACTTTGCTTCGAAACTCGACAATCGTTCGTCAAATAACTCAACATTCAAGCCATAGCGGCCATGTAGACGATTGGCAAATTTTCTTGCCCGCGTTGACATTTCACTCTCCGAGCCATCCATGTTTAATGGTAAACCGACTAATAAAAGATTGGGTGCCCACTGTGTCAGCAGATGACCAAGCTCGTCCCAATTGGGCTTGCCTTCTTTAGCTTTTATAATAGCAATAGGTTGTGCAGTCTTCAAAAAGCTTTGGCCAACAGCTAAGCCAATATGCTTTAAGCCAAAATCAAAAGCACAAACAATACGATTACTTTTGGCCTCATCAGTTTCGTTAGCCTCAAGCATCAAGCATGCCCCGCTGCACTAGCTAAAGCCGAAAAATTAACGCCCAATAGTTTTGCCGCTGCATTTGCACGCAAATGAAAAGGGGTTGAAAAAATAATTTCCTCGCTTGCAGGAGATACAAGCCAAGTGTTTTCTTGGAGCTCCTCCTCAAGCTGGCCAGGCGCCCATCCAGCGTAACCTAACACAAACATAAATTGCTGGGGTCCTTGGCCTATATTTAAGGCCTCTAAAATATCTTTAGAAGAGGTCAATGCAATTTTGTCACTCACCTCTAGCGTTGATCGCCATCGCGGTTCATCTGATAGATTTTGGTGTAAAATGAAACCTCGCTCTAAATCAATAGGGCCGCCCACCATAACTGGCTGTGTTGATAACAAGGATTCTGAGCTGTAGTCCTCGCTTAACAGTTCGTCAATTTTTAGATCTGATGGACGATTAATAATAACACCCATTGCACCGCTGTCATCGTGTTGGCAAATATAAGTAACGCTAGACTTAAACACCCCTTGGTCTAATGCCGGAGTAGCAATTAAAAATTGATTTTTAAAAAAATGGTTTGAGTTTGTTTGCATTGTGTCCGCACCCACCGTCACTGGTTGTTCGTGTAATTGACAGTTATATATTCTAAATTTTCATTTTTATCATATCAGTTTTTTTGAAAAACCAACATGCGATTATTTGATGGCATCGGTAGATCTGCCGTCAAACTGAATTGTGCATCGTAATGAGCGAGTGAATTTAACATTTCGAAATCACGAATGCCTGCCTGCGTGCTTTTTCTTTTTAGCCACTGATCAAACTCAGCATTACTCGCGCTGGTAAATTGACCGCGATAATTAAACGGCCCATAAATAAAAAAATAGCCGTTTTTCAGTAAAATTGCTGCTACGCCATTCACTAAGCGCTTCAGTTGATCAGCTGATATAATATGCGCAGTATTTGCAGTGAAAACATGATGGCTAGTTTTAATTGGCCAGTCGTCAGCATCAATATCGACAGTTATTGCTGGCAGTAAATTCGGCAGCTTAGCTTCTTTTTGCCAAGCATTAATGCTGCTCAACTTTTCTTTTTTATCGCTGGGCTGCCATTCAATAAAGGGGAATTGACTCGCAAAAAAAGCCGCATGTTGACCAGTTCCACTGCCTATTTCTAACAATCGACAGGGAGCGGGCTGGTTGACTAAAAAACGCTGCAGGGCATATAAAATAACTTTTTTATTCTTATCGCAAGCAGGCGAATAATTTTTCACTGGGCGCCTCGTTCAATCACTAAACAGCACCTGTATCGCGTAAAAAAAGCCACTCATTTTCAGTCGAGCCTTGCTGGTCGAAGTAATATCCTTCACTATTAAATTGTTTAATTTTATCGGGCTTTTGTAATTTATTTTTAATAATATAAGCGCTCATTAAGCCTCGGGCTTTCTTGGCATAAAAACTAATTATTTTGTATTTACCATTTTTATAATCTTTAAAGATGGGGGTAATAATATTCGCCTTTAGTACTGATTGATCAACAGCGCCAAAATATTCATTAGAAGCTAAATTAATGAGCGTTTCTGAATGAATATTGGCTAATTGTTTATTCAACATTTGAGCAGGTTTTTTGTCCCAAAACTCGTATAAATTTTTACCTTTTTTATTGACTAACTTAGTGCCCATTTCAAGACGGTAAGCCTGAATTAAATCCAATGGCCTCAATACACCATAGAGACCGCTTAAAATCCTCAAATGTTGCTGCGCAAACGCGAAGTCATCCTCGGTGAATGTATCGGTATTTATACCCGTATAAACATCACCCTTAAACGCTAATAGTGCTTGTTTAGCATTTTTTTTGGTAAAAGGTGTTTGCCAGCTCATAAATCGCTGTGTATTCAACTCAGCTATTTTTTGGCTGACGCCCATTAGGTTAACCAACTCATCTGGTGCGAATTCACGCATCTGCTCGATAAGAACTGCTGAATCTTTTATCATCGCCGGCTTTGTTGCTACAGAAGTATTGGCTGGCGTATCAAAATCAAGTGTTTTGGCAGGCGAAATAACTAACAACATAATGAGAGCCTTTAATCATTGAATTAGGTGTAAATTAAACTACTTTAGCTTATGCTATAGTTTATAAATTAACATTAGAGAAGGCTTTTGGCAAAGCCCATCACTGATTATTTGCAATCTTCTTGTATAAAACCTATCGAGCGTTTTCGGGTTAATCGTTTCATTACTTAGGAGTTTACCTCACGATGATAAAAGCCTTAATAACGTATCGACTACTGGCTTTATTAGTCGCTGTTTGCTTATTGATTAGCGGCTGCTCTGTTAACCCAGTTACTGGGGAGCAAGAAATAAGCTGGATCGATGAAGAATGGGAGCGAAAAACCGGCCAACAGTTCTTTGGCGTCCAACAACAGGCAGGCGGCGGCCTTTATAAAAATGATCCTGATTTATCACTGTATGTCCAATCAGTAGGCCAAAGAATTGTGCCACACAGTCGGCGATCAACACTTCCTTATGAGTTTGTTGTTCTTAATGATTCGACTCCTAATGCATGGGCTCTGCCTGGTGGAAAAATTGCCGTTAATCGTGGCTTATTGCTTGCGCTGACTAATGAGGCCGAGTTAGCCGCGGTTTTAGCTCATGAAATTGTTCATGCCGACGCACGACACAGCGCGCAAAGCCAAGAGCTTGGCTCAATCATATCTCTAGGTCAAGTGTTGGCCTCTGAACTGTTATCCAATGCGGGCTATAGTCATCAGGCTATTCAACAGGGCATCGCTTACGGTGGGCTCTTGGGGCAAACTCGATATGGGCGCAGCCGAGAGTTAGAGGCTGATCTTTATGGAATGAAATATATGTCTGCTGCAGGTTACGATCCTAGTGCAGCAGTTAGTCTACAAAAAACCTTTGTTGCGTTATCAAAAGATTCTAAATCTAATAGTTTTAGTCGGCTTTTTGCCTCCCATCCACCGTCCCAAGAACGCGTCAATACTAATCAACGAACCAGCAAGAATCTGCCACGTAGCGGCGAACTTGGCGAACAACGATACCATCAAGAGTTACTTCAGCTACAAAAAATACAGCCCGCCTTTGTTTTTTCTGACCAAGCCAAAGTAGCTATTAGCGATAAAAAGTATCGACAAGCTATAAAGCTTGCTGATCAAGCTATTGCTATAGCGCCGAGTGAAAGTGAATTTTATGAAGTAAAAGGTGCCGCACAAATTAAACTCGATCGACCATCTGAAGCACTAGCATCGCTAAACAAGGCAGTTGCATTAAATAACCATTACTACTCGCCTATCCTTCGTCGGGGTATGCTACAGTTTGACTTAAAGGCCTTTACTTTGGCGGAAAAAGATCTTCTTGCCAGTGTGAAATTGGCGCCCAGTCAAATCGCTTTTTTAACACTTGCTGATATTGCACAACAAAGAGATAACTGCCCGGCAGCAAAGCGTTACTACCGTCAAGCTTTAAATGCAAGTCAACATAATCGAGCTTCTATTAATCAGAGATTGTCTGAATTAAACCAACGCTGTTAATTTATAATAATAAGTGAATGATTATTGAATAATTTACGAAACACCATTAAGGCCATTGATTCGTTTACGCTGCGCATGGGCAGCGCAATTGCTTGGCTACTGGTCTTACTAGTTTTCACTCAAGGCTTGGTCGTGCTGTTGCGTTATGGTTTCGGTTGGGGCTCCATCGCCTTACAAGAGTCGGTAACTTATTTGCATGCGGTCTGCTTCATGCTCGGTGCAGCCTTCACCTTGCACGTTGACAGGCATGTCCGCGTTGATGTGCTCTATCGCAGCATGAGCGCTAAGCAACAAGCAATAATCAACGCCGTTGGCAGTGTATTATTCCTATTGCCCGTATGTGTTTTTATGCTTTGGACCAGCTATGACTACGTTATTCAAGCGTGGGTCATTAAAGAGCGGTCAGCCGATAGTGGCGGTCTACCCATTGTCTATCTTCTCAAAACTTTAATTCCTCTTTTAGCCGTGAGTTTACTTATTCAAGCATGCGCCGAAATTGGCCGCTCCATACTCATTTTGTCAGATCAAACAATCAGCACACACCATGATTGAATTTATACCCATCATTATGTTTTTGGTGATTTGCCTAGTCTTAGTCTTGGGTTATCCCGTTGCATTCTCACTCGCTGGAACCGCGCTGCTGTTTGCCGGCTTTGGCGTCATTGGCGGAATTTTTGATTCAAGTTTCTTTGGCGCTTTTCCTAGCCGAATTTTTGGCACCATGACCAATGTCACGTTAATTGCAGTGCCGCTGTTTGTTTTTATGGGCGTGATGTTAGAAAAATCACGCTTAGCTGAAGATCTTTTAATCAATATGGCATTGTTATTTGGTCGGCGCAGGGGGGGGCTCGCTTACGCTGTCGTTATTGTCGGCATGTTGCTTGCCGCCAGCACTGGCATTGTTGGTGCCACAGTTGTCACTATGGGTTTAATGTCGTTACCCACCATGCTTAAACAACAGTACGACCCAGCACTAGCAACGGGGACTATTTGTGCCACCGGTACTTTAGGTCAAATTATACCGCCCTCTATCGCGCTGGTTTTATTGGGTGATATTCTCTCGAGCGCCTACCAGCAAGCACAATTAAATCAAGGGATATTCAGTCCTAAAACTGTCTCCGTCGGTGACTTGTTCATTGGCGCACTGTTGCCTGGCATGTTGCTTGTATGCCTTTATTTGATCTACTTGTTTTTAATTACACGGTTTTCGCCATCGCTCGCACCGCCTGCAAATGATCACGAAACAAAGGTCAGTGCTCGGCAACTGTTGACCGGTTTAATGCCACCATTACTGCTTATTTTTCTTGTGCTTGGCTCGATCCTATCAGGCGCTGCAACACCTACTGAGGCAGCGGCTGTTGGCGCTTGCGGCGCCAGTAGTATCGCTTTATTGAAACGCCAATTAACATTGGCTCAACTCTCAGAGGTGGTTCAAGAGACGCTTAAAATCACTTGTATGGTGTTTATGATTTTAATAGGCGCCACCTTATTCTCATTAGTTTTTAGAGGCTATGGTGGCGATGAGTTAGTGCAATCATTGTTTGTCGATATGCCTGGCGGCAAACTAACGGCGATGCTAATCGTTATGCTAGTCATTTTTTTACTGGGCTTTATTCTTGATTTTATTGAAATTACATTCGTAGTGGTGCCAATCGTAGCGCCAATTTTATTAATGCTTGGTTTTGACCCTATTTGGCTAGGCATAATGATTGCCATAAATTTACAGACGTCTTTTTTGACTCCGCCCTTCGGGTTTGCATTGTTTTACTTACGGGGTGTCGCGCCATCATCGATTGCAACTACCACTATGTACCGTGGAGTCCTACCCTTTATTATTATTCAGCTATTCGTGTTATGTTTAATCGCTCAATGGCCACAAATTGTGACTTGGTTACCCGAAAAAATTTACAATTAATGGCTTTATCAATTTTAACTGCACTATAAAATGATCTTTCAGGTTACTATGTTCTTCTACTTCATTGAATCAAGAGGCTCGTAAAAAATGAACAGCATCGATGACAACCCCTCCCCAAATGGTGAGCTGTCACTTCAAACTATCGCAATGCCAAAAGATACTAACGCCAGCGGTGATATCTTTGGCGGTTGGTTATTATCTCAAATGGATATTTCTGCAGCCGTTGCAGCGGGTAAAGTAGCCGGTGGCCGTGTAGCCACTGTTGCCATTGATAATATGAATTTTTTAGTGCCTGTGCAGGTCGGCGCAGTGGTCGGGTGTTATACCGAAGTGATCAGTGTTGGCCGTAGCTCTATACAAGTTATTGTTGAAGTATGGATGGATAAAGGCTTAACTGGCAAAAAAATAAAAGTTACCGAAGGGCTGTTTGTCTTTGTTTCAATTGATAATAATGGTCGAACGCGAGCGGTTACTTAAACAATTAACGGCTTACGACGCGTTACTTTCTTGGTAGCATTTTTCTGCGTAATCTTTTAGGTCAGTTGCACAACGATTAAAGCCACGCTCTATGCCTGCACCAAATTGCTCCAGCATGAGGGCCATTTGTTCACCTGAGAAATCATCAATTGTGTAATAACTACAGCTGCTGTCACATAGTGGTGTTACGAATTGACTGCGACAGGCATGTATAGGATCGTCAGGCTCATTCTTCATTGACCATGCAATTTTATTTGGTGACTCTATGCAGCTTATGTACTCAACTTGTGGCTGTAAACCAAAACCTAGATCGGTCATCATCTCAACTGCCGCACCTAACTGAAGCGTCGACTTAATGCTAGGACAAAAACTGTTCCATTCAGAGTAACGCTTAAAGTCAATTAAGAGTGACCATACTAATTCAGCTGGGGCTTGAATGATCACCACTTCAGAAGCTACCGCTGATGCGCTAATCATTGCTGACGCCTTCCTGAGTCGTTTGACGGATTTTATAATACGCATGCTCACTGATTTCATGGTAAGCCGTCACATTGTTTTTATACGCATCATAAGATCGATAAATCTTATCAAACATGGGATCGTTTGCCGCATTTTCTGTTAGAACCTGCTCAGAGAGATCTCGTAAAACAGATATTATTGATTCAGGATAGGGTCGAATTTCAACCCCCTGCTTGGCTAACTCAAGCAAGGCAGTATTGTTTCTTGAGGTATATTCGTCAAGCATGTCTTGATTAATCGCTCTGGCCGCCGTTTCAACAATCGCAACCAAGTCATCCGGCAAGCGGTCATAAGCTTGTTTGTTAATTATTAATTCAATAGTGGGGCCTGGCTCTTGCCAGCCCGGGTAGTAGTAATATTGAGCGACATTTTGAAAGCCAAAAGCAAGGTCATTATATGGCGCTACCCACTCTGCCGCATCGATAACACCCGTTTGCATTGAAGTATAAATCTCTCCGCCGGGTAAATTCACTGCCGTTCCACCTGCTCGAGTAAATACTTCACCGCCTAAACCAGGAATACGCATACTTAGGCCTTTAAAGTCATCGATCGAGTTCAATTCTTTATTGTACCAACCGCCCATTTGAATACCGGTATTGCCGGCCGCCATTGGGACTAAATTAAACGGTGCATAAAGTTCTCGCCATAAGGCTAAACCACCGCCATAGTGAAGCCAGCCATTCATTTCTTGAGCATTCAGACCAAACGGGACAGACGTAAACAACGGTGCTGCTGGAATTTTACCTTTCCAATAGTAAGCCGCACCATGGCCCATTTCTGCTGTTCCGCTAGACACCGCACTAAACACCTCTAAGGCTGGGACAATCTCACCCGCGGCATAAACTTTGATGCTTAAACGACCGTTCGACATCCGCTTGACTAAGTTAGCAAAGTTTTCAGGTGCAACCCCCAAGCCAGGAAAATTCTTTGGCCAGGTAGTGACTAACTTCCATTTAAACGAAGGCTGTTCTGAGAGCGAAGCGTCCGAAAAGGTCGGTGCATCAGAAACATTCTTCCCTTGGCAAGCCATCAAGCACAGCGCAATAATAATGAACAAATTAAATGTTATGATTCGCATGCAATGGTTCCTTCTCTGTGTGATTATTGATTAAGCCGCTTCTAGGTTTGCATAAGCCGCCACTAACCATTTGCTGCCCTCATCATCAAAATTAACCTGTACTCGCGCATTGCTTCCTTGGCCTTCAATATTTAATACGATACCGATACCGAATACGCTGTGGGCAACTCGCTGACCTAATAATAGTCCGGTCTCGTGGCCATCACTGGCATGACTCAAATTAGCACTGAGTGGGCGACTGATATTGGCATTGATCCTCACTTCTTTTAAGCAGTCAGTAGGGATTTCGCGCACAAAACGTGAGACGGTATTGTATGATTCTTGACCATACCAGCGCCGCGTCTCTGCATAGCTTAAATATAGCTGCTTCATGGCACGGGTAATGCCAACGTAGCAGAGGCGACGCTCTTCTTCTAATCGACCCGGCTCCTCTATTGACATTTTATGAGGGAAAAGATTTTCTTCAATGCCAGCCAGATAAACCACTGGGAATTCAAGCCCTTTTGCGGAGTGAAGTGTCATTAACTGCACTGCATCGGTGTATTCATCGGCTTGCTGATCGCCCGCATCCAAGGCCGCCGTGTCTAAGAAAGACCTTAATGCGGACGGTTCATCAGGATCGGGCTCAAATTGTCGCGCAGCATTTAACAACTCTTGCAGATTTTCAACTCTGGCTCGGCCCTTTTCACCGGTCTCTTTTCCATGAAAGGCAATCAAATCGCTGGCCTCAAGCACATACTCGGCGGTTGCCTCTAAGGTCATTTGCTGGCTCGCTTTATCGCAGTCGTTAATCAGCGCCATAAACGCTTCAACGGCCGTTAAGGCTCGTCGAGTCAATCCACTTTCAGTGACTAAGGCTTCGCATGCACGCCACATTGATGTGTTGTCAGTCCGTGCCCGTAGCCGAATCGTTTCAACCGTTTTATTACCGATGCCCCGCGTGGGTGTATTAATGACTCGCTCAAAAGCTGCATCATCATCGTGACCATAAGCTAGGCGAAGGTAGGCTACTGCATTTTTAATTTCTAAACGATCGTAAAATCGCTGTCCACCGTAAATTCGATACGCGATACCCGAGCGAATTAGCTCTTCCTCTAAAACCCGTGACTGCGCATTAGAACGGTATAATATAGACTGCTCAGAGAGAAGTAAGTCCTCACTTACATGGAACTCGATTCGCTCAACAATGAACCTTGCTTCATCTTGCTCATTAAATCCCGCATACAGCAATATTGGCTCTCCAGCCTCGCCGTCTGTCCATAAGTTTTTACCTAACCGTGCGGGGTTGTTAGCAATGACGGCATTTGCAGCATCCAAAATACACCCCGTTGATCGGTAATTTTGTTCTAATTTAATCACTTCCGTATCGGCAAAATCTTCACTGAATTGCTGAATATTTTCGATCTTCGCTCCGCGCCACCCGTAAATAGACTGGTCATCATCACCGACTACAGTAATGGTATTGTTGTTGCCTGCCAATACTCGCAGCCATGCATATTGAATCGTATTGGTATCTTGAAACTCATCAACCAACAAGTATTGAAAACGCTGTTGGTAATGATTCAATACGGCCGGTTTATTGAGCCATAACTCGTGAGCCCGCAATAACAACTCGCCAAAATCGACTTGGCCGGAGCGTTCGCAAGCTTGCTCGTAAGCAAAGTAGAGTTGGACCATTGTTTTTTCATAGGGGTCGTTGTGATGATCGACATGTTTGGCGCGCCGACCTTCGTCTTTATGGCCATTGATATACCACTGTAATGATTTTGGCGCGAAGCGACTTTCATCCAAGTCGTGCTCTTTAATTAAGCGCTTCACCATTCGTAGCTGGTCATCGCTATCGAGAATTTGAAAATTTTCAACCAATCCCGCGTCTTGCCAATGACTTTTTAATAGTCGATGCGCTAAACCGTGAAAAGTCCCTACCCACATGCCTTGAGGCGTCATTTGCAGCAATTCGCTGATTCTGCCGCGCATTTCTTTCGCCGATTTATTGGTAAATGTGACCGCCATGATAGCGGCGGGCGAGACATTTTTAACCTGTAATAACCAGGCGATTCGATGCACTAATACCCTCGTCTTACCGCTACCGGCACCAGCGAGCACTAACACACTTTGTTTATCACAGGAAACGGCTTCACGCTGCGGGCCATTTAAAGGATCAAGAATTGTAGAGACATCCATAATTAAATATTTTTTTTGATTTTCCACATGATTGTTTAACCTGTTTCCAATATACAGATTGATTTATAGACATGCTAACTTTTTTAAAAAATAGTTGGTAATTATTGTTTTTTAACGGGTTATTCACTTGCACATTATTCTAGCTCGGCATTTAATAGCACTCGATGTAGCAGAGGTTTAACTCCATGCAAGAAAGTAGCTCTTGAGCACCGACAGTTTTTACGGTGCAGCGGCTTTTGAAAACGCTAAAATTTTAGCTGGCCGTATCGATATTAAACAACGATTGCAACTCGCTATCGCACGGTCGCGACTTCGTAAAAATCCTCTGGCTCTACTTTTTATAGATCTTGACCGATTCAATACAATTACCGCCACACTCGGGCCAGAATACGGTCAACAATTCCTTGATATTACCACTGAGCGATTGGGTCATGCATTGCAAGGTGATCATCAGCTAATGCATCTTGGTTCTGATGAGTATGCCGTTTTAATTGAAGGGGTCGATAATGCATCTCAACTCCGTCAATTGGGTAACCGATTACTCAATGTTATCAACAAGCCTGTTTTTATTGAGCAACAAGAATTAATTACCACCGCCAGTATTGGCATTAGCTTATACCCCAATAAGGCTGATAACGAGCAAGCACTCTTGCATCAGGCCATTACAGCGCTTCAACACGCGAAAACAGTGGGTGGTGATAGCGTTAAATTCTTTTCTCGAAATAACACGAATAATGCGTCACTACGACACTTGAATCTGGAAATAGAATTGCGTCATGCAATTGCCCGTAAAGACTTAACTGTCCACTACCAACCTAAGATGGACCTCGCCACCGGCCATGTGACGGCGATCGAAGCGCTAGTACGCTGGAAGCACGATACGCTAGGCTGGGTTTCTCCCAATGAATTTATACCCATTGCAGAAGACGCTGGGCTTATTTCTGACATTGGTGAAATGGTATTAGAGACAGCCTGCCGACACGGCACAAAATGGATGGAAGAAGGCATTCCACCCGTCAAGATAGCGATTAATTTGTCAGCCAAACAATTAATCAGACAAGACATGCTCGCGCAGATTAAACGTATTTTAAAACGCACAGGCTATCCCGCCGACCAATTGATTGTTGAGCTTACTGAGTCCTTACTTATTGATGCGCTCGATAAGACAGCCGCGACGTTGGCTAGCTTAAGAGCGATCGGTATTGAAATTGCTATCGACGATTTTGGCACCGGCTATTCCACTTTTAAGTTACTCAAACGTGTTCCTGTTGATATCCTTAAAATTGATCAAATGTTTATTGCTGACCTATCCGACAATCCTGCAGACAAAGCTATCGCTAAAGCTATTATTGATGTTGCCCATGCGTTAAATATGCGTGTAGTTGCCGAGGGTGTAGAAAGTGAAATGCATTTAACTACGCTACAAGAGTTGGGCTGTGACTCAATTCAAGGCTTTTATTTAAGTGAAGCACTGCCCCGCGTTGGTATCTCAAAATTACTGCGCGAAGGGATTCCCGGTATTACTAAACAACGAACCAATGCCGATATCGAAGAAACAAAGAAAAAACTCGCCGAACAGAAAAAGCAGGACCTCGTCAGCGCCTAGCATTTTTAACATGGCACTAATTTTTTCTAGTAATACAATAATTCAACAATCACTATCTATGCTCTCTGGGGGTTACCATTCCTATGTCAAGCTATTCTGAACTAACGTTTAACAGTCAAGGTGTCCAGTGTGAGGCGGCTTTATTTATGCCTCAAGGGAATCCTTCGGCCACGGTTATTTGTGCACCTGGTTTTGGTGCACTTTGGCAATTTGGCAATTCCACAGCGATTACCGCATTTCAGAAAGCCGGTTATGCAATATTCGCCTTTAATTACCGTGGCTTTGGTGACAGCGAAGGACAGCCTCGGCAATTCATTAACCCCACTGAACAACTGAAAGATTGGCTAGCGGCGATTAACTACGTTAAAACTTTGGGTGCAGTATCAAAAAATATCGTGCTGTGGGGCTCTTCTTTATCAGGTGGTCACGTGCTAAGTGCAGCGGCAACCGTTGATGGCGTGAATGCAGTGTTAGCTCAGGTGCCACATTGCAGTAGTCGTTCAGCAATGCAAGGAGCAAATAAAGTGAAGTTGTTTGCCACCGTTATGCATGCTTTAGTCGATAAGCTGGCATCCGTCGTTGGTCTTCGCCACCGCATTGCAATTGTCGGTGATGAACACGATGGTGCTTGTGGATTAAGTTATCCCGGCTGGAAAAAAGCCTACTTATCCATCGTTGATGACACAGCAAATTGGCAGAACGCAATACCTGCCAGTAGCTTGTTAACTGCGGGTAATTACAATCCTATCGATACTGCTGAAAAAATTAACTGCCCAGTTTTTATTGCTTACGGTGATAAAGACAGGGGTATTTTAATGTCAGATGTCGAAGCAACTGCCGCTAAAATCACTCAGTGCGAACTATGGAAATTTCAGGGTGATCATTTTGATTGCTATGACAATGGCAAAGTTAATCGGCAATGCATCGACAAACAGCTAGTGTTTTTAAGCAATCTTTTAAGCCCTAAGTTTTAATAAATAGTCGGCTGCTGACAAAGACGCTTTAGCCCCCTCGCCCATCGATATCACAATTTGCTTAAAAGGTACGGTAGTGACATCACCACAAGCAAATATGCCAGGCTCTGAGGTTTGACCGTGCTCATCAATCATCACTTCACCGTAAGGCGTAAGTTCAACCACTTGTTGAACAAACTGGCTATTTGGAATTAAACCAATTTGAACAAACACGCCGTCTAAGGCTTGTTGATGCAACTGTTCTGTTTCACGATGTTGATATTCAATAGCAGATACTTTCCCGTTAGTAGCAATTATTTGTTTACTGGCAACATTCGTATGCAACGTAATGTTGTCTCGAAGCTTAGCTTGATCGACTAAAATCTTATCGGCTTTTAGTTCTGGTAAAAATTCAAACACCGTCACTGACTTAACAATACCCGCTAAATCTAAAGCCGCTTCTATGCCTGAGTTACCGCCGCCAATCACAGCAACATCTTTGCCTTTAAAAAAAGGGCCGTCACAATGCGGGCAATAAGCAACCCCATTACCAATATTTTCTTTTTCACCTGGCACGCCAAGTTCACGCCAGCGGGCGCCGGTCGCAATAATAATAGTTTTAGTTTCAATGATTTCGCCAGACGATAAAGTTACAGACTTTACTTCGCCCTTAGCAATGTCAGTGACACGCAAATGCTCTTTGAGTGTTACTTCATAATCATTCATATGGGTGAGCAAATCGCCGGTCAACTTTGGGCCAGTGGTACTGCTTACTGAAATAAGATTTTCTATGCCCATAGTATCTTTTACTTGGCCACCAATCGTTTCAGCAACTACCGTAACCTTCAAACCTTTACGCGCACTGTACACAGCTGCACTGATGCCTGCAGGGCCGCCGCCAACAATCAAAACATCTTGTAGTGGCAAAGATTCTGTTTTGGTTGCATTTAAATAAGGGTAGAGTAATTGAAGCTTTTCAATTATTTTTGCTGTGTCAACCTTGCCATTAGCAAATAGCTCGCCGTTTAAATAGACGCTTGGCACACCCTGTATATCACGCTGCTCGATTAGATCGGGATAAAAACCTCCGTCAATCATTTCGGCACTTACATTATTATTAAGTAAAGCAAATTGATTTAACGCTTGAACAACATCAGGACAGTTATGGCAGCTCAAACTCACAAACACCTCAAAGTGAAGAGTTTCTTTAATAGCGGCAACCATGGTTTGAATACCATCATCGAGTTTTAATGCCGTACCACTGCTGCGTAAAATCGCCAACACTAACGAATTAAATTCATGGCCACTCGGTATGCCTGAAAAAATAATACCCGTTGACTCGCCGTTAACTTCAAGAAAAAAACTAACTGGACTTCTTAGCGTAGCGCCACAATCCCGCTCTTCTAATGATAAGTTATCACTAACTCCGGCTATTGCTGACAAAAAATCTATCAGCTCAGGTCGCTTAACATGCTCACCTGTTTGTAAAACAAATGAGACAGGTGTTTCCATATTAGCGGTATAACCAGTTAAGGCTTTAATAATATCATCTGATAAAACTTGATCACTCATTACTACACTCCTGCCTGTAAAAACGGGCGCTTTCGCGCCCGTTTATTCGCACAACTATATTTTACCAACCAGATCTAACGAAGGAGCTAATGTTGCTTCGCCCTCTTTCCACTTAGCCGGGCAAACTTCATCGGGATGCGCACGCACGTACTGTGCAGCTTTAATTTTACGAAGTAAATCATCCGCATCACGGCCAATACCCTCTGCAGTGACTTCCATCGCCTGAATCACTCCATCAGGGTCAACCACAAAGGTGCCTCGATCGGCTAAACCCTGTCCTTCACGCAGAACTTCAAAATTGCTTGCAAGCGTGCCAGTAGGATCGCCAATCATTGTGTACTTAACTTTAGCAATTGTATCCGATGACTCATGCCATGCCTTATGAGTGAAATGGGTGTCTGTTGATACTGAATACACTTCAACATCTCGTGACTGCAACTCTTCATAATGATCGGCCACGTCGCCCAGCTCGGTTGGGCATACAAATGTAAAATCGGCAGGGTAAAAGAAAAATACCGCCCATTTACCTTTTACGTCTTCATCGGTCACGGTAATAAACTCACCGTCTCTAAATGCGTCAGCGCTAAAGGGTTTAATTGCTGTGTTGACTAATGCCATGGTGCTCTCCTAAGTTTAAGTAATAATAATTGGTTGTATCATATCGAAGCATGTTGTATTGTTAAATATATTAATTTAAACTGTTACGTTCGATAAAATAGAACGTCAGTTTGTGACGGGCGCCCTCGATGATGACACTCAAACAGTTACACTATGCGTTAGCCGTTGAACAAACTCTGCATTTCAAAAAAGCGGCTGAAGCCTGTTTTGTTTCGCCTTCCACATTAAGCAATGCACTGACCGAACTTGAACAACAGATTGGTATTCAAATTTTTGAAAGAAACAATAAAAAAGTCATTGTTACTGCGCTGGGCAAGGCCGTATTAGAAAAAGCACTTGCCATTAAAATATCCACAGATGATATTCAAAAGCTAGGGAAAAATCAGGATGGCACTTTAAGAGGGCCTTTAAAGGTAGGAGTCATACCCACCATTGGCCCCTATTTATTACCCATGGTCTTACCGGCCATTAATCGTGAATACCCTCAACTCCAATTGGATATTGTCGAAGATCAATCCGACGTTTTAGTCGAGGAGGTGCGCCGAGGCGATTTGGATCTAGCTGTTTTAGCACTGCCTTTTCCATTAAATGGGTTGTTATCGTTTAGCTTCTGGCAA
Source organism: Cellvibrionales bacterium UBA1963 (assembly GCA_002336035.1). Classification (GTDB taxonomy): domain Bacteria; phylum Pseudomonadota; class Gammaproteobacteria; order Pseudomonadales; family UBA7434; genus UBA7434. The sequence continues at coordinate 3,408 of DDED01000079.1, read as the reverse complement.
GAAGATTTTTTTTGGCTCAACCATGTCGATAGTAACATGGCGCAGCTTGCTGAAATCTCAGCCAGTGACGTTGAGCCAGCTTCAGTGATGCTATTGGAAGATGGGCACTGCTTAAAAGACCACGCACTGCTAGCGTGTCAATTATCAACAGGTAGCCATCACAGTATTCGCGCCTCGAGCCTCAATACGTTAGTGCAATTAGTGTCGGGAAAAATGGGGACAACGCTTGTCCCGCAAATGGCTTTGAACCAGTTATTAACGGCTAATCCCTTGCTTAGAAAATCACACCTAAACGAGCCAGGCCCTCATCGAGACATAGCTATTATTATGCGGCCTGCCTATACCGGATTAAAAAATGTCGAACAACTTAAACGCTTGTTCGAACAACAACTTAGGCAGCATTTTTCTGCCGAAGATGCAAACTAACGATGTGAGGACACGCTATGTACATTGCTATGAACCGCTTCAAAATACATTTAGGTCAAGAAACCGCATTTGAACATATTTGGAATGTCCGCGACACGCAATTAGCCTCAGTGCCGGGGTTTAAGTCCTTTCAATTATTGAAGGCAGACAGCAACGAAGCATTTACCTTGTACGCTTCCCACAGTACGTGGACTAACAAGGTAGACTTTACCGCATGGACGAAGTCTGACAACTTTCGACAAGCCCACAAAGGAGCAGGTCAACATCAGGGCATGTACATTGATCACCCTCAATTTGAAGGATTTGAAGTTGTCATGTAATGCCGCGATGCCTTGTTAACATCCGCGAATGTCGTTAATGGTTCGTATGACAAACAACTGCCTTTAACGGCTTACGCCTCTTCTGACGAACCTTGATCATGGTTATGATCATTTTCAGTGTTCTCTTTTGTGTCGCCTGCACTGTCATGCTCGCCGTGATCGCCGCCGCAATGACCAGCCATAGAGACTGAACTCATTAGCATTAACAAAATAAACAATGTATTCTTCATAGTGATTTCTCTTAAATAGATGGATGACTATTTATTATACGTACAAATCCGCTTAAATAGATTAACTAATCGATCATAACCGCATTAATTAGGCCAAAAAGGATCATTAATCGCTGTTATTTAATTACAAAAAGATAAATCGTCTTTTTGTACCGATGACTTAGCAAAAAGGAGCAAAGCACCTGCTGGTCGTGTCGGCATTTGAATCACATTATTAGAAAAATTTGCGGGTTAAGTATTCGATCACTTGCTTATTTTCGGTCATCACGACTGACGACAATATATACGCCTCCGTGGTTTCAGACTGTTTTTTACCTTGCCCCATGGACTCAGCAAACTTTTCTTGCTTTAAACATGTAAGCACCGTTGTTTTGTAACAATATTGATAAAAACCTATTTCTGACATAAACGTAAAATCATAATCGTCATGATGGCCTTTCAACACATATTGGTATTGAGGGGTTAAGTAATCTTCTAACCGCCAATAAGTAACAACACCCTCCTCAAACGTTAACCATTTAGGACTCGACCTTACAAATATCTTGCTCCCTCCAAATTTTTCTGTGTAGATATATTCCCAAGCATTTTTTCCGAACGCGGCATCCACTTAGTAACCCCGCTTTAAAGATTATGATTCATTTTTTCTTATAGTCGCCTTAATTCTTTTTTCCATTGAATTCTGCGAACTTATAAAACAATTATCATGCAATATCATCATAGGCTAATCCTAGGGTTTTCTTCAAGCGTGTGAATTTACGGATAAGTTTTTTCTTCATAAGGTAATCAGAGTAATCGCAAATTTTAATAAAATCTGAATTTCCAATACCATCAACTAACACCAGATTTACATCAAACTTAGAATCTTTTTTCTGTACGAGAATATTACCTGGGTGAACATCGCTAACAAGGGCTTTTTTATCTAGAAGAATATGGTACATGTTTGTAATAAGCAGTCCGACTTCTTTTTCATTTGAATTCTTTGCAAAATAACTAGAAAGGCTTTCTGATTCATTTCCATCCCAATCTGTGACTTTTTCAAAAATATACCCTACCCCATAATTTGTCGCGATAGTGCCGAAATAGTTTGGAATTAATGCCAAGTCAATTGGTTTAGATTTATAGCGCTTAATATATTTCAGCTCCCGTAAACACTGAACTCGTGTTCGCTTAGTCCATGTATGAAAAACCTTAATACAATGTCCAGGGTTTAATGGATGATGATAACAACTTCTGTGTTTACCCTTACCTATCAACATGCTTTCATTAAGATTTATCATATTTAAGCTTCACTATACATTGACAAAAATCAGGTGTTAAATTGATAAGATTTTATCTTACATTGGCGCTTAATGTTGTGTTGTGATTTAATTTTAACAGAAATATTTTATTCATTGTTATGTTTTCCCTCACAGAATGACATGTCTACTTCTTCTCCGTTTTGATAACATACTGTCTGATAACTGTCCCCGAGAGGATAAGGAACAATTTCTGAAAGATTTAAACTGTCATAATCTACACCTTCAGGTGGTATACTCATTTCTCTTTCTTTCCATAAACCTTTTCTTTTACCATTCTTGAAATTCCCTTTTGAATTCACTAAACACACCCACCGTTTGACACATCATTCGACCACTGGGAGTGGAGGTGTCTAATCCAGATGGATGAATATATAAATCTACATTCACTGAATTCAAATCGTTTAAAAATACGACTCAGTCTTGTAATGATCTCCCCAATCGACTCACGTCCCAAACTAATATACGGTCAAAATTACCCTTACACATATCCTTACATAACCGATTAAATTTAGATCTTTTGTCTCTCCCCTTACTGCCACTAATTCCTTCATCAGTGTAGGTATCAACTAAATCCCACCCGCGTATTTCAATTATTTCTTTTAACTTAAATAGTTAATTATCTGTGGTTTGATCATTTGTTGAAACACGACCATATATAACAACTTTATTATTCATTTTGATATCTCTTTAATTCAATAAAGTGTGGTGGATGAATAAGTGAATATGTTGAAAAATTCTTACGATAAATTCGGTCTTTGAATTTCTTCAACGTACCCCAAATTAATTTTTGTGAATAGGAATTATCTCGAGGCGTTTTCTACTCGAGTGAACTTAAGAATTGGGATATTTGTAGGTTGGAGCAACCCTGATCCGAAAGATCAGAAATTAGTCTTAATCTCTGCTCCCTTCCGGATTTAAGTTCAAAATATGTGAGTGATCGAGTATATACATCAATTTTAAATCCCAGTCTTACCTCTTCTTTATAGGGGTTTAAATTATAATGGAATTTACTCGACCGTGACCGACTTCGCTAAGTTTCTTGGCTGATCGACATCAGTGCCTTTAATAATTGCTACGTGATAAGACAGTAGCTGCAAAGGAATGGTATATATAATAGGGGCAATAAGCGGATGA
>DDED01000073.1:71588-73447 GCA_002336035.1 Cellvibrionales bacterium UBA1963 | reverse complement strand
AATTACAGTTGGCTTTTTATTTGAACTAGCCTTGTTTTAGCCAACTGTAATTTCCCGCTTAAAACGGCGTTAAGAGTAAACAGCCAACTATTATTGGCGCTTACACGGACGTTATCCTGTCATTCACTGTTGGTAAGTCACTGAACGCTTGTTAATTCATTAAAGTTAAACGCTGATGTCGCTCGGTCTGCTTCTGCTTCGGTTGAGTAAGGTGAGGATTTTTTTTGATTGGCCCCCTTGAATCTAAGGCCTAAAATAGCATACAGTATTGAAAACGTATTGAGCTAGGAGCTGAATAAGATGCTGACCGTTGAAGCGAAGGACGTGTTGTCTAATCTCCCCCCTAATATGCCCACGCGCAATAGTCCTGTTTCGGTCAAATTTGGCCGAGCCATTTTACAATTAATAGGCTGGAAATTAGTGGGTGAAATACCCAATGAACAACGCATGGTGGTTTGCGCGGCACCGCATACCTCTAACTGGGACTTTTTTGTTGGTTTGCCGGTCATTTTTGCGATGGACGTCAAGGCCTCGATCATGATGAAAAAAGAGGCTTTTATTTGGCCATTGTCAGAATTTTGGGCATGGGTAGGCTTTATTCCGGTCGATCGTAAAGCGCCCCGGGGCGTTGTCGGCTCGATAGTCAATGAATTCAGTGAGAGAGAACAATTGTGGTTAGCCATTGCCCCTGAGGGCACTCGAGCGAAAGCCGATAAATGGAAGACCGGTTTTTTAAGTATCGCTGAGGCCGCTAATATACCCATTATGCTGTTATCGTGGGACTACCCGACGAAAACCATTCAGTTTGGCCCTATGATAACGACTTCAGGGAATCGTCAGCAAGACCTGCTAGACATTCAAGCGCATTTTCGTCAGTTTGAAGGGCGACGACCAGAAAATACCAATTAAGTTGCCTGCCACTACCCCACGGTTTTCGCCAGCTGTTTGAACAACACTTTTGCATTGCGTTGATAGTTATACAATGATTGCTTTTCTTCAGGCAGTGCAGAGACGGCTTTTTCGTTAAAACCGTTTTCAATAAACCAATGCGCGGTTTGGGTTGTGAGTACAAAGACCTGCTCGATCCCTCTGTTTTGAGCTTGGTGTTCTAGTGCATCAAGTAGGCGTGCTCCCCGATTGCCATTGCGATAATCGGCATGGGTGACAATGCAGGCAATTTCTCCCAGCGTTGCATGGTGTTTCGCTTGATTGGCTTGGTACGGGTAAAGAGCGGCTATCGCAATAATTAACCCATCGCGCTCGATCACGGTAAAGTAATCAATTTCAGTGGCGAGTTTTTCACGGTCTCGCCGCACTAACACCCCTTGCTCTTCAAGCGGTGCGATCATCTCAATGATGGCACTGATATCGTCAGCGGAAGCCGTGCGAATTTGCTCGAAGTTCGCTTGCGAGATTAATGTGCCGGCCCCATCAACGCTGTACAGCTCTTGCAATAAGGCACCATCATCGCAATAACTCATGATATGGGCCCGTGGCACGCCGCCTTCAACGGCAGCAATGGCTGCCTTAGCGAGTGGCAGCACAGTGGGTGCTAGCGTCTGGTCGGTGATGAGTTGAGCGGCTGAAGCGGGCGTTAATTCGCGAATTAACTGGCCATCGTGGTCATGAATGCCAGACGACTGAGTAAAGGCAATAAGCTTATCGGCCGCTAAAGACTGAGCGATTTCCGTGGCCACATGATTATACGCTAAGTTAAAGCATTCACCGCTGGGTGAGTAGCCAAGAGCCGAAAGCAGAACGACATTGCCGGTATCAAGCAATGAAGTGATGGCGAGGGTGTCAATGTTTCGCACCGTACCGGTGAGTTGAAGGTCAACACCTTTGATAATACCGGCGGG
>DDED01000073.1:0-71276 GCA_002336035.1 Cellvibrionales bacterium UBA1963 | reverse complement strand
AATACCGGCGGGTTTAGCGGTGATCACGTTAGCCGATGCGACGCGCACTTTCACGCTGTGCATAGCCGAGGGGGCTAAACCCATTGATAAGCGAGTCTCGAGTTGCGAACGCACCAAGCTGGCCGCTTCAATGACTTTGTCCATTGTGGCGGCATCGGTCACCCGCAAGCCCTCGACCAAGGTGCTGCTGATATTTTTTTCAGCGAGTTTATTTTGTAACTGCGCGCGACAGCCATGCACAATCACAATGCGCGTGTTTAAGCTATTGAGCAGGGCAATATCATGAATAATATTGCTAATATTGGGATCTAACAGCGCTTCGCCACCCAAGGAAATAACAAAGGTTTTATGGCGGTGCGCATTAATATAAGGCGTCGCTTGGCGAAACCATTTCACCAATTGGCCATAGTTTGTTGGGGGCGGCGTAAAATCGTTATTGTTTTCGTTGTTATCATTCATGATACAAGCTTACCAGCAGAGGCCATTAGAGGCAGTAGTGTTGAATAAGACTTTTTAACAGATCGACACCCGGTTGAATCTGGTCATGGGCTAAATATTCATTGGCTTGGTGGGCACAGTCGATGTTACCAGGCCCCATCACGATAGTTTGCATGCCCAAAGTCTGTAAAAAGGGGGCTTCGGTCGCAAACCCTGCACTGACGGCGTTATGCCCCGTTAATTGCTCACAAAACCGCACCAGTTCACTGGTTTCAGGCTCTAAAAAGGCCGGGATACCGTCAAATAATGACTGATGGCTGGCTTGAATGCCGGTGCCCGTCAATGCATGAGCAACAGTTTGATGAATACTGCGTCGCACGTCGTCATTATTCATGCCCGGTAACAGCCGCACATCAAAGCTTAACGCGCAATGGCGGCAGATACGATTAGGCGCATCGCCGCCATGAATGCTGGCGAGGTTAAGGGTCGGTAAAACCACCTCAAACGCTGGATTTTGGTATTGCTTGCCCCATTGTTCGCGCAAGGCCATTAATGATGCTATGACCTTGTGCATGGCATCGAGGGCATTATTGCCTAGCGCGGGATTGGATGAGTGACCCGATCGACCTTCGAGCGTGATGGATTCCATCATGACGCCCTTATGCATTCGAACCGGTTTTAAATCCGTGGGCTCACCAATCACCGCATAACGCGCTTTGGGTTTGCCGGCCGCGGCCAAGGCTTTGGCTCCGGCCATGCTGGTTTCTTCGTCAGCGGTGGCAAGAATAATTAATGGTTGCTGCAGTTGTTGATCGCCGAGCTGCTGTTGAATATCGGTGATCGCTTGAATGACCAGTGCGAAAAAACCTTTCATATCGGTACTGCCCAGCCCGTAAAATCGATTGTTAGCGTCTAGTAATTGAAACGGATTTGATTGCCATTGCTGCTCATCAAAAGGCACCGTGTCGGTATGGCCCGCGAGGACTAGACCGCCAGACCCCGTGCCAAGTGTCGCGATTAAGTTGAACTTGCCGGCTTGCTTACCGTCTATAGCTTGAGTCACTGTTTGAATGTCAATGGAGAATCCCCGTTCGGACAGGTGATTGGCTAGCCAGTCAATGACAGGACGATTGGAGGTATCCAGTGAAGAGTTTGCACTACTGATTGAGGGGAGTGCAATTAACTGACTTAAGTGATCAACCAAGGCTTTCATGGGCTTCTCTATTGATAAAGATAACAACGTATCACATAAACATGGATGAAAGGTCAGCGTATCAGTGACACGCTGAGACAACTAACCCAGTGGTTATGTAGGGGATAACTTATGAGCAGTTTATTCATGAAACTCCATCGTAAGCTAAAAAGATTGTCACTTCAATTTAACTCGATAGCCAAAAAAGATAAAGCGGTGAATAACACTGACAACTAACGATCTAATAGGATGCAATAACGGAGGCATAATTGAATGATCAAAAGTCTAACGGGGGCAGGGTGAGCACATTCGATCTATGTGAACAAAGACTAGATTGGCACCTTATGTTGCATTTGTTAACACATGACAAGGTGCTTTGCCCCGCCGACTTAGAACGACTAAGATCGTTGCCATACGCCGAGTATTGTGGCGTCCATCCTATTAACTGCTTAGACCAGCAGGGTTGCCAAATAAATAATGATAAATCTCAAAAAGGCGATCAATCATATAACACAGAGCAGAATCGTTATTTTAAGCTACCTCATATACTGACATGGTTGGCAGAGTTGGCTGGTCAAACGGTAGTGACTATTGATCCCTTAGCCATTGAACGAGAGGCGGCTACCCAATTAATCTCCTATGAGTATGCATGCCAACACAATATATTTGCCTTACAACAAAAGAAAGAATCTTTAGTTATCGTAAGTTGCGAGCCTTTTTTAAGTGTGTGGGAATCCGAATTGGAACATATACACCAAAAAAAAATCATACGTTTATTAGCAAATCCAGAAGACGTTAGCCGTTATCGTGAACAGTTTTACCAGCTTGAAAAAGTGGTTTTATTTGCTGAAAAAAATACTGGCCAGCCAGCTTCACATTCTTTGCCAATAGCTTCTGCTACTGAATTGTTGTGCTTAAATTCCGCTACGATTGACCTTAAGCCAGTAATCATTGATTCAGATAAAAAAAATTATTTTAAAAAAATTGATGAAGAGATCGACCAGCAGCATATAGTGAGCATAGTTGACTGGTTGTTCAAGTACGCATTTGACCAGCGCGCTAGCGATATTCATCTTGAGCCACGACAGCCGCAGTCTAATATTCGATTTCGAATTGATGGCTATTTATACACAGTATACCAATTGCCTCATGAGGTAATGACAGCGGTTATTAGCCGATTAAAAGTCGTTGCAGGAATGGATTTAGCTGAAAAACGTAAGGCTCAAGATGGTCGAATTGCAATTCATAATTATAAAAAATTACCGATTGAGCTCCGTATTGCAACGCTACCAACGGTAGCCGGTGAAAAAATAGTGGTGCGTATTTTTGATCAAATGTTATTGCAACGTTCATTTTCTAACTTAGGATTATCGGAAAAAAATAACGTGCATTGGCAGACAATTATTCAGCAGCGTAGCGGTATTATATTGATTTCAGGGCCTACAGGATCAGGTAAGACAACCACACTGTATAAAACATTGCATTCACTGGCAACATCGCGAGTAAATGTGTGCAGCATTGAAGACCCCGTCGAAATGGTCGTCCCCAGTATGAATCAGATGCAGGTAAATAAAAAAATACAATTTGGTTTTGCTAGTGGGGTCAGAGCGTTGATGCGGCAAGACCCCGATATTATTATGATAGGTGAGATCCGTGATTCTGAGACGGCTTCAATGGCTATTCAGGCGGCGTTAACGGGCCATTTAGTGCTATCAACAATTCATACCGACGATGCATGCAGTGTCCTATCACGTCTATTGGACTTAGGTCAGGATGCATACTTAATACGTGCTACGTTGATCGGGGTCATGGCACAGCGCCTAGTTCGCGTGTTATGTCCCTATTGTAAGAACGTTAACAGCAACCACCATACAACAAGCAGTGAGCCTACTAATGCTGCAACATCAGTAGGGTGTAAATGCTGCCGAAATAGCGGTTATTTAGGCCGTGAAGGTATTTATGAAATTTTAGACTGTAACAATAAAATTAAAGCATGCATTACGCTGCCTTTTGACTTGGCTGCATTTAAGCAGCAGGCGGTCTTGAACGGCATGCAAAGCTTAGTCGATGCAGGCAAAGAAAAAATAAGCCGCGGTCTTACCACTAAAGATGAGTTGCATCGAGTGTTAGCGGTATCGATATAACAGTGTGTTTTTGTTCGCGTTAAAAAAGCTGACGTATCACTTAATCATAATGCGATGCGGGCCATCATTCTGTATCGACGCCGTGTAAAAATTGATGATCGTGAATCAAAACCACGCCAAAATTATTCTTAATAAAAATAAAAATAAAAATAAAAAATGTAAATTAACGTTAAAGGTCGCCGTAGCACCGTGACTTGTGCGACCTGTTGGATTATGGTTTATGCATTAATGATTATTGTCTTTGGTGATTACAGAATCATTCACTGCAAAGAAATGCATTTTATTGCAGTTAAACAATAACCCCGATAATTGATAACTAAAAATCCATTTAGCGTGGTCTGATCTTGGAACATCTTCATGAGTGCAGATCTCTGATTCAGAGAAGGCTTTCAGATGCAATACGTTTGCACAACCAATTTATCATACCGTAATGCTAAGACAGTCTTTGTGGTTGAGGGTAAATATTCTGCGCCATCATGCAGTGTAACTGCTGATCGTAGGCAGGCTCACACGCCATCAAATAGTTAATAGCCCACAACGTTAAGTCATCACATAGAGCCTTAATCCACTCTATGTTGAATCAATACGTTGCTCTGAAAATGTGGCTTTTTTTACTTTTCAATGCCATAAAAATGGACGAGGGGCTCGTTCAGTAGAGCGGTCGACTTTACGGCATAGTGTTGAAAAGGAGGCAATGAATAGGAGTTGTTCTGGCCATGAAAAATAGTTTTTTGATAATCGCGGCGGTGTATATTGTATGCGTTGGATCTTATTTTTGGGTGGTGTCAGAAAAAAAAATGAGTGAACAGGAGAAAGAAAATATCAATAAGAGCAATCAGCCTGCTCGGCTTCCCCCGCAGAATGATAATGGCCAACGAACCGATGTTGATGCCAAGCTTGGACACGATGAATCCGCACTCGCGACGGTGAATGACTCGCAGCCAGCAGCGATGGTCGACCTTAACATGAAAGAACTGCTTGACGCACAGGTTAGTAATGAAGAAAGAAGAAAGATTAATTCACTCTTAAACCCTTCAGATTTCGTTGTGAATAAAATGCCTATGGGTGGAGGCATGAGTTATCAGCATGAAAAAAGATATTTTTCGGTGCCGCTTGGCTTGGTTAATAAAGACGGTAAAAATATTATCATCGATATTACAAGTCCATTACCGATGATTGAGCCGTGATTAATACGGTAAAGGCTTGTTCATTTTATAACGAATTTATCGCCATTGTGTTTGGTGTTTGTTTGTTTTTAACACCTTCATTCGCTTTAGCGGGCAAGGTCAATGTTATTAATCTTGATAATCCTAATGAGGGGTTTAATGATCAAACGCCAGCATCGGCTATTGACGGAAATTCAGGGTCAACCATTGGTCAGCAGAGAGCGTTGGTGTTTGACTACGCAGCGGACATCATTGCCAGTATTATCAATATCCGCATTGATATTGATATCAATGCTAAATTCATTCCCCTCTCCGGCAATACGTTAGCCCAAGCAGGCAGTTACGGTGGCTTTTCTGGTTTACCCGAATTCCCGAGAGACAAAACATTTTACCTTGCGCCATTGGCTAATCAATATTTAAAAGAAGACAGGTCGCCTAATATAAGTGACTTTTTTATGGATTTTAATAGTGGCACTGCTTGGTACTATGGGTTTGGTAGCGTGCCCTCAAACAAGTACAGTTTGCTGAATATAATTCTGCACGAAATTATTCATGGACTCGGTTTTGCTTTTAAATTCTCTTTCGAAAATGGGACATGGTTTTACGATGTACCCGACATTTACTCCTCTTTAGTTCATGATCATGATCATGATCAGCCATTACTCTGGTCTGACATGAATGCAAGTCAACGAAAAGATTCACTCATTAATGCGCCACACGTTTGCTGGTCTGGTGATAATGTTCGTGACGGCAGTGAGCAACTCGTTTCTGGTTTTAATCAGTTTGATGGTTTCCGACACCCGCGTATTTACGCACCTAACAATTACCAGTCAGGCAGTTCTGGTGCGCACTTTAGCTCTTTCTTATCGCCCAATGAATTAATGGAGCCAGCGATTTCTTCTGGCGTGCTTTATAACAGCATCGGTTTAGCAAAAGGATTATTAGCAGATATAGGCTGGTTAACGCATGGCGCGGGGGATAAACCAGTATTGAGTCGAATTGCCCCTTTAGATTTATTGAGCGGTTCTGTTGGTAAAGTGTCATTTTCAATATTTGATAATGACAATGCATTAAATCATGGGTTGAGTAGTACCTTTGAAATGGGTTTAATTGCTCGCTCTTCGAATGAAGCCCTTATTCCCAATAGTCAATTGGTTATATCGGGGACTTTCGACGGACAAAGTCGCACCGATGATATTTTGAGAGTCTTGTCGCTCACACCGTTAGCGAATGCGTCAGGTCAGTCATACATCACAATCACGGCAACTGATAGTGATGGTAATACAGGGGTTGAACGTTTTAGTGTCAATGTGACACAAAATACCTTGCCCACAATCACAATCACTGCACCAGAAGAAGACTTTGATTATTTAAGTGTCGATCAACCTTTTAGCGCTAAAGCTCAAGATAAAGAAGACGGTGTAATTCGCACAATTAATTGGTCCTATCGGCGTGTAGGAACTAACAATTATACGCCCGAAACGGATAATAGTCGTGCGATAAACCTCACGTTAGCAGATGGAAAGTACCAAGTTCGAGCATGCGTGACCGATGAGGATAATAATACTCAGTGCGTGACTATTATTATCACAGTAAGCGCTCGGCAGGACTACGATGAAGACGGTTTGAATAATGGTGATGAATTAATGGCTGGCGCAGACCCTTATGATCGTGACACCGATGATGACGGTATTGCTGACGGTGATGACGCTCGGCCTTTAGTGCCTTCAGATGATGATCAAGACGGCATAGATAATGCCTACGATAATTGCCCCGCTATAAAAAATCATGCTCAGATCGATATTGACGCGGATCATCGTGGTGATGCCTGTGATATCGATATTGACGGCGATGGCTTTTCAAATAACATTGAAAATAAATTTGAGACCGATCCTCGCGATAAGGATGACATTGATGTGCTTCAACGAGCGCTTGAGCGCTACAGTAACTTAGAAACAACGGCAAAGAACGTTCCTCTAATGGGCTGGCTTGGCTTGGCTGGCTTAGCTGTATCACTGACATTAGTTGCTTTGTTCCGGATGAAAGCAGTAAGGCTAAGGGTAAAACAATGAGGTTATTCATTGTTATCGTTATAGGCTGCATGGCAAGCGCTGTTTTTGCCGAACCCTTTTTAAGTGCCGGTTATAACAGTAGTTGTGCGATGGGTGAATTACGTTCGTTGTGCTGGGGCGAGACTCGCGATGGCCTTAATGAAGCTCCTCATTTACAAACCCCTCGTCTACTATCAACCGGTGGTTACCATAGTTGTGCATTAGATGACACCGGTGTGGTTTGTTGGGGGACTAATAATGATGGTCAGACATCGTCGCCTTCGTTATTAAACCCCACTCAAGTTGCTGCTGGTCAATACCATAGTTGTGCGATCGATACGGTTGGTGTGCATTGCTGGGGATCTAATTATAGCGGTCAAGCCAACCCGCCCGATTTGGTCAGCCCGAGCCAGGTCAGTGTGGGTTATTATCATAGTTGTGCGATTGATGAGGGACAAGTGCAATGCTGGGGCTATAACCACGACGGCCAAACAAACGCGCCTTTGCTCTCAAACCCTATTAAGTTAACCGCCGGTTTTTATCATAGTTGTGCATTGGACGATACCGGTGTGGTGTGTTGGGGCGGCAATGATAGAGGCCAAGCGACACCGCCCACGTTATCTAATCCCCGCAGCGTTTCTGCCGGTGGCTTTCATACTTGCGCATTAGATGACAGTGGTGTCGTCTGTTGGGGAAATAATGTTAACGGTCAAAGCAGTGTCCCTGAATTATCGAAACCTGATGAAATTTCTGCCGGTCACAATCATACTTGCGCTATCGACGAAACCGGTGTCGTGTGTTGGGGCAGTAACAGTCACGGACAAACCCATACGAGTATTCTTAATGTATATCATAGCCAGGATCACATCATAACTGCCAATGATGGCGTGTCCTATGACCAATTTGGAGCCTCAGTAGCGATTGAGAATGATCGCGTTTTAATTGGTGCCGTAAATAGTTCGAGGATTGATGATTCTGGTTCGGTGTATTTGTTTAGTAAAGACGTTCAGGGTCGGTGGAAAGAAAACGGTCAATTGCGCCCTCTAAGTATTGATCTTGAGATGAAGGGTTTTGGTCGCTCGGTGTCACTTGCTGAAAACATTGCGTTCGTTGGCGCGGTTAAAGAGCCTTTTATCTTCAGTGCTGGTTATTCTGGCGCGGTGTCTGTTTTTAATCAAGACGGTGATCAGCAATGGAACGAGACGCAGAAGATCAGTTCGATCACCGGTTTGGTAGGTGATAATTTTAGTCGTGCTATTGCGGCAGATGGTGATACATTGATTGTCAGCGCAAGCGGCCCAACGAATAGCGGCGTAGTCTATGTCTTTCATAAGGGTCTGAGTGGCCAGTGGCTTATAGAGCAGACCATTGACTCGCCCAGTAACACCAATGATTTTGGTTATTCGGTTGCGATTGAAGGCGATACTGTTTTTATAACAGCACATAAACTTTTTATAGGACCCATAGTTTATATTTTCCATAAGGGCCACAATGGGCAATGGCGAGAGGTTCAATCCATCCAACACAGAACAGCTTCTGATTTTGGAAAATCAATTGATCTTTATGGAGATAAAGCCTTGATAGCGTCGGCTGATAGTGCCTATATTTTTACTAAAGATAAAGCAGGTCAATGGCAGGAATCTCAAAAATTAACGGTGAATAAAAAATATTTTTTTGTTTCAGCTGTTGCGATTAGCCAGGACACATTGTTAATTGGCGCTAAATTGGATGACAGAGAAAAAGGCGCGGTATATGTCTTCACCCAAAAAGAATTCAAGTTAAAAAGTCACCAGTCACCGTCTATTATTACAGGGGCAGTCTCCGATACAATTGCGCTTGGCTCGTCCGCAGGAGGAACTTTGCTGGCTACCGATGTCAATGGCCTAACGGATGGTAGCTATTTTACAATATCAGAAAAGCCGACTTATGGTACAGCGACCATTAATTTGTTCAGTGGCACTTGGTTTTATCGAGCCAATGAGCGTTATTTAGGTGTTGATACTTTTATTGTTTTGGTGACAGATGATAAGGGCGGCACTACAGAACAAACGATCACGATTACTATCGATCAAGACAATGATGGTGATACGGTACTTAATAGTTTAGATAATTGTGTTGATATGGCTAATGCTGACCAAGCCAATCTTGATGCCGATAGTTTGGGTGATGCGTGCGATAGCGATATTGACGGCGACGGTTTTACCAATGCGGTAGAGCAAGCCTTTGGTGGTGATTATCAAGATGCTAGCGATAGAGATAAAGTGATGGCTTCTATTGAGGCCTTCAGCCTTTCGGATGAACCCCTTGCCCGACGCGTACCCGCCATGGCTGCAGGGGGCCTCTTTTGGTTACTGATGCCATTATTGGCTTTAGGCGCTTATCGTCACAGAACAGCAACCCAATAACTTAATACGCTAGGCTGCATGCACCAGCACAGGCTGTTCACTGCTAATGTCGTACACTAAGGTTGAGAGTGTCTGTGTGACCGTCATACTTATCTTCCATTCGCCGTTGACGCAGCGGTATTCGTCACGGTAAATCATGGCGATTTGTGTGAGTGTTTTTTCACGGCTATTCAGCACTTGGTAGGCCAGTTCCCAACTCCCTTTGGCGTAATGATCATCAATGAGTTCAATGATGGGATTGTGGCCATGGTGGCTTTCCAGCATGTGAGAGTGGCAACCGATTTCAGTGAAAATTTCAACCAATTGTTCGCGATGATTGAATTGACCGACGGGCCCGTAATCTATCACTAGTTTATCGTTAACAAAGCAGTCGCGCATCAGTGTCGGATCTTTGGTGTCGCAGGCCATCAGATAAGTGGCTTTTAAGGTTTTAATCGCATTAACGGCTTCTAACTGCGTTAAGCGTTGATGGATGGATAGTAGCGAGTCAGTGATGTCGGTTTTAACAGTCATTCTCTAACCTCATTTAATCAAGCTTAACGGTGAGCAATAGCCGAGTGAGTTAAACGTTTGGATAGTAGGCTTCTTTAACTGTGGATGTCCATGAAAAGGGGTCAGCTTCACGGCCTTCCTGAATGGCCAGCAGTGATTGGCGTAAGTCAGCGGCTAATTGATCAACATTGGCAACATTATAAGTGCTGCCATCGGCATCAGCGATTACGCTGACGGGACTGACTATCGCTGCGGTTCCACAGGCAAAGATTTCACTCACTGCGCCGGTTTCAATACCGTTTAGGACTTCTTGAATAGCAATATCGCGTTCGATGACGGTAATGCCTTTGTGGTTGGCTAAAGTGATTAACGAGTCGCGCGTAATACCCGCTAAGAATGAGCCGTTGAGTATAGGGGTATGCAATTCACCGTTTTGCAGAATAAAGAAATTCATCCCAGATAGCTCTTCAATGTATTTCATTTCTACAGGGTCTAACCAGAGTGACTGGTCATAGCCGCGACGCTGAACCTGTTGTGCCGATTGTAGCGCTGCGGCATAGTTACCACCCGTTTTAGCGGCGCCTGTGCCGCCGCGAGCAGCACGGCAGGCCTCGCGTTCAATTTGAATCTTCATATGGCCGGCATGGTAAATCGTTGACGGGCTAGCAATGACCATAAAGGTGAAACTGTCTGATATTCCCATGCCTAGATTGGATTTAGTACCGATTAAGAACGGCCGTAAGTAAAGCGACTTTCCCGATCCGTTAGGAATAAACGGTTCACTGTAAGCCGTCATTAAGCTAATGCCGTCCATCCAGATAGATTCTGGAATATCGATCATACACATTCGCTCTGCAGAGCGATTAATGCGCTTGAGGTTTTCTAGCGGACGAAAAAAATTGGCGCGTTGACTGCCCACGCGGTAAGCCTTCAAACCTTCAAAAACTTCTTGGGCGTAGTGCAATACTTTGGCGGCTGGGTCTATTTCAATATTGCCATAGGGTGTGAGTTGAGCGGGTTGCCACTCGCCGTTAGCGTAATCGGCTCGGTACATGATGGGAACCTTGACCTCTCCGAAGCCAAGCTCTTCAGGTAGAGAGAAGCCCGCCAAAGTAGGCATAACATCTGGGCTGATACGGTAATGACTCATGGTTTTGATCCTAGAAAAATCTATGCTGAAGCAATCATTTATTATATGAAAGAAACGCTGTCTTGCCCATCCCTAGCCCAACAAAGATAGGCCCAAAAAAGGTTAATACAGTGAACTTTCGCCTTCTGGTCGGGTTTTGAAACGGCGATGAACCCACATATACTGGTCCGGCTGTTGGCGGATCCAATCTTCAAGTAAGCGATTAATTAGCAAGGAATCTTGGAAGTCATCGCCGCTTGGAAAGCTGGGGTCAATGGGGTGAAAAGTCAGCCGGTATTGGTTGCTGACATTATCCCGATAAAAGCTTGCTCCCACCGCTTTCGCGTTACCCATAGCGAGCAGGCGCGCAGGCGCCGTAATGGTGGCTGCATTGACGCCAAAGAACGGCGCAAACACAACATGTTTTCGACCAAAGTCTTGATCGGGCGAATACCACACGGTTTTTCCTGCCCGTAAGCGTTTAACTATGGTGCGCACATTCGATCGGTCAAGCACAGCATCAAAAAAACGTTGCCGGCCTTGGGTAATCACCTGTTCCATTACGGGGTTGTTATTAGGTCGATAGACCACATCAATCGGCGTAACATGGTTGATAAAGATGCCACAGAGGTCTAGGTGAACAAAATGACCACTGATTAGTAATACCCCATGCCCGTCTTTTTTAGCGGCTTCAATATGTTCGAGGCCCTCAACAGTAAAGCGATCGGCTAAGGAGTTTGGGTTGGCCCACCAAGCAGAGGCGATTTCGAAAAAGCCAATGCTGTTGGCGATAAAAATATCACGCACGAACGCTCGCTGCTCTGAATCGCTCAGTTCTGGAAAGCAAAGACGAACATTCGTTTGAACAATATGCCGACGCTTGGCGCTAACAAATAATACGGTATAAGCTAAAGCGGTACCGATTTTTTTTTGAACGCCAAACGGTAAGCAAGTGATTAGCCGCACCATAAAAATAGCCAACCAGCTAAACCAATGCCGCGGATGGTATAGGGAAGAATGTGTTGGCGTAGGTGAAATCTTATCTGACCTCAATTAATGTAATCGAAACACGCTGAATGAATGCCAAGAAACTGTAGGTTAATGACCGATGCAAATCACTGTAGAGACAATAAATGATCAGTTAACTGCTGCGCTTCTCGATCGATGCTGTAATGTTGCTCGGCATGTTGACGTGCTTCTGCGCCCATTTCAAGCAATAATTGTGGTGAATCTAACAGACTTTTTAATGTGCTATTGATGGCTTGTTGGTTGCCGCTTACAGAGTAGCCATCGACGCCTTGGCGAATAATATCGGGCCAGGCACCGGCATCACTGGCGATGACGGCAGCGCCACTGGCCATGGCTTCGATGACAGTGAGTCCGAAACCTTCATTTCGACTTAATGCGGCGACTAAAGTCATAGAACGTATCACCTTCGGCATGTCAGAAAAAGGCAGTTCGCCTAAATAGTGAACCTGCTTTTCAAGCCCCGCTTGTTTGATTTTTTGCATTTGCTGGTCGAAATAAGCTTGGTCTTGGCGTTGAATTTGGCCGGTAATCACAACGGTAAAATCAGGCTGGTTGGGAAGTAGCGGTATGACGGCGTCAATTAAACGGTCTAAGCCCTTTTGTGGGCGAATACGACCAAAAATACCGATGCCGTACCTACCTGGTAAGCCCAGTTCCCTCCAGCAGTCTTCTCTATTCTCAGCGGGAAAAAAAGTGTGAGTATCGATACCGTGGGGGATGATAATATCCGGCGGTGCATCGAGATAGCTGGCCGCAGCCGAGCAGGTCGATATAATCGAATCCATCTGTCGCATTAAAAATTTCGTCAACCGGCTATGATGCCGTTGAGCGGTAGAAGTAAAAGCAATTTTTAATTTCGCGCGAAACACCCACTTTAACAGCAGTGCCTGGATCATCTCATCGTTGCGGCGCGCATGAAAAACACGCCATTGGCCGTTCGGCAAGGGCTTATAGCAAAGCCTCGCTAAAGCAAAAAAGTTCATTGCTTGGATGTGCTCGGGTAAAAAATGTTTACCCAGTACAGTCACTTGAGTGAGTTTTTCTTGACGGCTTAATACTTGCAGCATGGTCGAGGTAACGCCAGAAAAGCGTTTGTTGGCGTTGCCAAGAATAAGCTTGATATGGTTAGAGGGCTCATTATTCATAAATCAATGTTACAGTGGAATAAGTAATGATCCTGAAAAATAAATAAAAAATAATTACATTCTTCTGGATTATCGCATTTTTGGGGAAGAAGTTTTATCAATTTATAAGAAAGTAATGAGCAGAGAAAAACGGGCATCAATTATTTTTTTGATAAATACTATAGCCTAATCCGGCTAACATTAGCCAATAATATTGTCCAGTATCCCGATAAATATTAAACTCTGCTACTAGCCAGAGTAACCAATATAATATCGATGATAAAAAGAATAAGCAGTGTATCGGTGAGGCCTCATTTCTGAGCAAGCTTAAAAAAACAGATTTCAGGAGTAAAAATATTGTGATTGCACATAAAACAAGCCCAACAATGCCCCAGCAAACTATGACTTCAAGATAAGTATTATGTAAGTGCCATAGCTCACTTATATAATTGCTACCTGATTGGGAGATTAAGATTTTAGAATCTATGGGCCCATGTCCAAAAAATGGCTTTTCAAGCCATTTTTCATAACCAAATTTGAATAATTCAACACGGCCATTGATAGAATGATCTGCCGAGACAATGCCATGTCGAATGACTGGCTCTTTGGCGCTAAGCCGATACTCTAAAATAGATTGTGAAAACAAAATCACAAAAAAACAGGGTAGCAGAATAAAAGCAAAATTGATAATTGATGGTTTTTTTGAGCCCTTTTTTTTAAAAAAATAAAACATAAGAAAAATGAAAATCATGACGAATGAAATTGCCAACCATGACATTCTTGATTGGGTTTTAACTAAAAGAAAAGTAGAAAAAGAAGCGACTAATATGGATAAAAAAAATCCATACTTATTTTTTTCAAGAAGTTGAGAGCCAAATACAACAGCGCCAATTAATGCGGTTCCGATAAATAAGGCAAAGTGATTAATGGAGTGCGTGGATCCATAGCGCGCTTGGATATGAAAAAAATCAACAATATTTAAATTTTTGAATGATAATATGATTGAAGCGAGCAATCCAATTCCGGCAAATAAAATAAAAGTACTTCTGCGTTGATCGCTATTCAGAAACAGCGACACAATTGGGAAAAAGGCGATCAATGACCAATCTTTCCCTCGATTCAAGAGAGTTGCTCTATCAGAAAATACTAAAAAATCGTTTACAGCAAGATGAAAAAAAGTATTAAGCCATATGTATATAAACCAAGTGAAGCTTAATAAAAGAATCGGATTAATCTTTTTAAAGCTAAAACGATTGAAGTTGGCTAATGTAATGCACAACAAAATAAAAAATGAAATTCTTTCTAGTGCAGGACTAATACCTGAAAAGGCTAAAAAAGAAAAAATCAGAAGAAAAAAATATCCTGCCTTAGAATAATTTACATTGGAATGAAAGTAGGGCGCTCGTACCAAAATAACTCCTAAAGAAGTTGGTTGTTATGAAATGTAAATTCCGCGGGTAGCTGATTTTTTTTGGTATCAGAACGCGATTAAAGCGACGTATTTATCTAAGTAAACATTCCTTTGCTCAATATGTGGTGTCAAAAAAGTATGCAGTGTCCGGCAGTCTTAGACCTTTATGTGACTTGAACGGCTTTAAACCAATTGTTTTTACGCCGAGATAGCCTTTGTTCATTTGATTCATTACTGTAATCCTTTAATGTACCATCTAGCGTGTAACCGTTGACTCGCAAAGCTTTAGCATTAATAACACAGTACAGCTGCCCTTCAACTTTAAATGTTACCAATATTACACCATAATTATTACACTCATGAAGCTTTGCGATTGGATACCCATTCTGTGAAAGCCGATAGCTTTCGAAATCTGTAATTTCAAATGTCACATTTGAATCTGAATCACTTAGATATTCAGCTTGGCTCGCTTTACAATAATTACAATTACACTGTCTTGCAATGCGAGATAGCAATTTAGAATCGCATTCAACTTTTATATTCTGACACTCACAAGATGTTTTAATCATTAATTTATATAAACCGGCGAACAAATCTAACGATGGTAAATTGTTGGCAGGGTGTTTTGTATATAAAAACCTAGTGAACTGCAACATCAAAAAGCAACCATAATTTCAAAAAAAAAATTCTACATAAGAATAGCAAACGCATGTGTTTTGGTTGAGGTAACTGATATTTATTTTACATAAATTTACTAAAAATTTGTAAGGCTATGAAATTATTAAATTACCATGGCCGTATATAACAATATTATAACATTACAGATTAAAGCAATCAGTGGGTAAAGTAATGATACCTAAGAAACTAAATTTTGTTTGGGTAGGCGATGAGAGTAATTGCCCGGATATAGTAATCGACACATGGAAAGTCAATCATCCTGGCTGGGAAATTATAATATGGAGGAATAATGAGTTTCATTTTCATGACTGGAAATTGAAGGATTTAATGAAGGAGATGTGGGATTCAGATCAGTTATGTGGGGTTGCTGATCTTATGCGTTGGGAAATTTTAGCTAAATATGGCGGTTACACGGTAGATGCAGATTTAATTTCTTTAGCTACACTTCCAGATTGGCTCAGTGATTGTAGTTTTTTTGCAAGCTATGAAAACGAAACGGTTAGGAAGGGCTTAATCAGCAATGGTATAGTGGGTTGTGAGATCGGTTCAAAAGATGCCAAAAGAATAATGAATTTTTTATTAAGTAAAAAACACATTGCTTATAAATATAATTTTATGCACTGGAAATACAAAAAAAATAAGGCTTGGGAGGTTACTGGTCCTAAATTGCTGACAAAATTGATTTCCTTTTCCGAGACAGCCACGATCTTACCAAGCCATTTTTTTTGCCGATACATCATACCGGTGAATATTACTCAGGCACTGATCCTGTTTATGCACATCAGTTATGGGGGAGTACAAAAAATGGCTATGAGTCCCTAATAGCTGTAGATATAACTACTCAAGAATTAATTGAGGGGATGAAAAGAGAAATAATGGCTTTAAGAGGGTAATATGTTAATTAAATTCTTTGAGGAGATGTCAGTATTTATTACACGATTTTTTGATGTGACGCTAATTTTCTCCTATAAAAAAATCCCAATATCTGTTTTCTCATTTGCAGAAAAATTCCCCAAATACTTCGTACCATATAAACACTTCCTTTCTCTAATAATCTGTCTTTCTCAATATATGAACCACCAAGGCCGTCACTGTTTTCGGTGACAGGATTGGGACTTACCGATCTAACTCGTAAGCCAAACTCCCAGCAATGTGAAAAGTCCTCATCAACTGCGCGGTATATTTTTTTACGTAAAAGCAATTTTTGAGCTGCTTTTCTCGTAATTAGATAAGCAACACATCCTGAAGAGGGGTATTTGTAATCAGCAATTGTAAGAGAGTTCCAACTCTCTCGATTAAGAATTTTCTTAGGTTTAAAGTCGAATAATTTAAGTATGTCCCATGCTGCGTTATCTTGAGCATGAATGATAACGTTCTTAAAATCATCTTCATTGATAATATTGATATCATCTTCGGCTATTAAGCATACCGGTTGACCGGTATCGAGAAATGCCTGCCATATTTTTCTAAATCCAAAATAACAAGCTATTTCAGACGTCGTAAGATTTCGCTTTGAGAAAAATATATTTTTTGTTTTTGAATATATATATTTGACTTCTGAGTTGCCACTTTTAATTCCATTGACAAAATTAAAATGTAAATTAAGTTTGGAAAAGAGTTTTTCACAGTGTACTCGTCGCAGTCCGGTTGGTGGCTCTATGGTCAAGACGTAAATTGGCAGTCTTTTATCAAGATCCATATTTGCTTCCTATTGGTGGCACAATAAAATTTTAATCAGCATAACAATGATGTTATTTTAAGTAATTCATCGATCATTATTTTTTACATGAATTTACAGTGTCACTGGACAGTTAAGTCGCACATACCTGAAGTCATACACACAAGACAAAGTCACCGTTAAAATCATAATTTTTATCGGTAAGAGGCCCTGTTTCAAATTCAAGTTAAGCGCTAACAAAACTCGCGACGGCCGCAAAACTCATTGCAAGTGCTTTTTTTATTAGTATGTCTTTGATGCGGATAGAGTAGATAAAATCATTTCTGGATACTCACGAATTTTTATAGTCAAGGTGAATGAGCATAACTACTTACACGTACAACCGTAGGCGTTAGCACGTGGTTAATAGGGGCGGTTGATAAGGGTAGCCTTAAAGCTATATATCATTATTTTTGACGCTATATATATTTGGATTGTCATATCAAAGGTGAAAAGGCAGGGTAATGTTTCTGTATATAATCTCAAAGTAGTAAGGACAATTGACACTACTAATATTTTACGTTACGTCAACTTTTATTAATGGTGAACCTAGAAGCCTTGCGCCATGATTTCAATCACATTCATAAGCGTAGCCATTAATCACATTAAGCCCTATAGTTTTATCGATATTTGCCTGCAATAAATCCTTTCTAAGAACATATTTAGTCCTTTTATAAGCGCTTCGTTCATTTTTTTTCCAATGATAATTGGGAATGCCAATATTAATAAGGCCGTCATTTTTTGTGTTTTGTATAGGGTCATGAAAAGAAGGTATGTGGACAACCATTATTTCTGGTTTTGCAGCAATAGCGCGCAAAAAAAGATTTTTATCTTGGCCGCCCATTGGCGGTAATTGCTCATCATAACCACCAATCTTTTTGTATAGGTGTGAAGGAAAACCCATAAGACCGAAAGAGCCGTCAAAAGGTTTTTTAGATTTAAATTTATACTTTACTTTGAGATTCTTGTTTCTTAATGGGCAATAATTTCGCTCTACCGTGCCTGTATAGCCAAGATAAATTGTATTGCTGAGTTGACTGCTCGAAAAAGATGCTAACTGATCGAGGGCATTTTTTGATATAAAATTATCGCAATCTAAATTGATTAGAAGCGAACCTGACGCGACCATATGACTGGTATTTTTTGCAGTAGAGGCGTGCCAAAAATTCATTTCAGTACAAACAAAGTAGTTGAAATGATGGCGAGTCCCTAAGTTTAATATCCAATCATGTATTTTTTGACCTTCTTTATCTTTGATAAAATTAATCAGATTTAATTCGGCTATTCCGTTGTAATGAGCAATCATCTCAAGATTGGCGAGTAACGTTTGTTTTAGCGATTCACGCCTATTCATGATTGTTGAGCAAAAAGATAACTTTATATTACCGTTTGTGTGCGCTGTCATATTCTATATCGTCTCTTTCGGTTGGGAAATAGCAGTATGGTGCTTTATCGATAAATGGTTGAATTGCTAACTTTCAAAATGAAGCCGACATATAATAAAATATAGAAGAAAATCTTATCTACTTTAAAAATCTCTTATAAGTACTGAATAACCATTAATATAAAATCACGTCTGTAAAAAATCTGTATCTATACTGTCAATATTGAATATTTAAACTTCACTTATACGTGAAAATAAAAATATAATTGTGCGTTAGATGGTAATTTTTTGATAGTATAGTCTTTTTCCTTTATAACATGCTGTATGGTTTATGTCATAGTCATGTATTCAAGATATTACTCTTCATGTAATATCTTGAATACCATCAGTAAATAGTTAGTTATAATGTCAAAGCGAACAACTTAGGTCTAATCGATCGGTTTTGAAAATTTTAATTTGAGCGTTATTTTTAATAACAGAGTGTATGGTTGTCACCCATTTTATAGAAAAAAGAATATAGGCCTTTTTTAATTTTTGCTAAATAAAAAGCAGTTTTTTTATGAAGAGATTTTTTATGACTAAAAAGCATTTAAATAGGCTGCTGAAATGAGCCAGGATTTAACCATTGCATGCTCAACATTTGGTAATCGTATTAAGGGTGCTCTAAATGTTTATAATTCATTAGATAATGCTGAGTCGAATCAAATAAAATTTTTGATTATTCACCAGACCCCGAAGAATATAAATTTATGTAACGACAGTTATTCAGTCATGAAAACCATAAAGGAGCATCCTAATATTGGTTATATAAGGGATACTTCTATAGGTGTTACAAAAAGCAGAAATATAGCAATTGAGGCTATAAGTACACGTTACATGTGGGTTATGGACGATGACCTTGTATTCACCCCACAATGTATTCTAAAGATTTTGAATACATTACACGGGGTAAATATTGCCTGTCACACCTATGAATCGCTTACTGCATCAGGTAATAAAAGGGCCTCATACCCCATTGACTTGTCGCCTGTGAGCGGAAAAAATATTTTACGATATGCTTCATTTGAAATGATTATTGATGTGCACTATCTAAAAGAAAAAAAAATCTCTTTTCGTGAAGACATGGGCGTAGGTGACAATAAAATTACAATGGGTGAAGAGTCCGTTCTTATAGCTGACATTCAGCGTGCTGGCGGTCGTGTTTTACATCATTCAATTTGCGTAAACATTCACCCAGATGATTCAACAGGTACAGTCATTAGTAATAATAATTCGTACTCAAAGGGTGTTATCATACGGAGAGTATTTGGGCAGTATAAATCGATATACTATTACTTGAGGGAAGTAAATCGAATCTTGCGCAATAGAAAAGGTGAGTTTGGTGTGTTTTCTAAAAGAGCCGAATTAATAAAATCCGTTACAAAAGGTCTATTATCAGAATAATGTCTCTAGATTATCCTGTTGGTTTATTAAGCTTTTGACTTTTCAAATTCAGGTGGTTTATGGATATTAGCATTATCGTTCCAGTGTATAATGTCGATCGTTATTTATTAAAGAGTATAAAAAGTCTGATTGATCAGGATTTCATTGGTGAATACGAGATAATACTTGTCGATGATAGCAGTACAGACAATAGCATTAATGTCTGTACTCATCTCTATGAACGTCACAGTAATAAAATAACCTTAATTCAAAACTCCGTTAATAAAGGCGTATCTGCTACGCGCAATATTGGCATGATTAAAGCAACAGGACAATACATAATTTTTTTTGACCCCGATGACCTCTTGCCCAGTAACGCATTACGTACGTTGTTCAATGCCGCTATTTTTCATAACGCAGATATCGTCAAGGGCAACAATGAGCTGTGCAAAAACGGTATATGTTTTCCTGCCTCGTATAATGTTAATAAAGAAAAGATATACTTAGATGAGACTATTTTCACAGAGTTACTTAAACATAACCAAATAAGAGGTCATTCATGGGGTAAGATTTTTTTGAAATCAGCACTGAATGGCATTTCTTTTCCCGTTGGTGTGAGAATGGCTGAAGATTTAATTTTTATGGCTTCAGTCGCTGCTAAAGCAACAAAAATGGTGTTGATAAATAAAAATGTATATTTTTATAATATTCGATCAGATGGAGTCGCTCAATCAAAATATGAATCAGGATCATATAAAGAATGGTTTAATAGTGTCAATCAACTAGGGTGCTATGCTATGACTAAGTCTCAAAAAAAATCATACTTTAAGCTATTAATTAAAACAGTGCATCAAGCGGCAAGAGAATTAAGCAGTGACGATTTTACTTTGACAATACTTGTGATTGATGATTTAAAGAGGCAAATAGAGATGTGGGAAATATCTTTGCTTGGCCTTATAAATAATCGTGTGTATGACTTGAAGAGCATTTTACGCATCGTTCAAATTAATTCTGCTCTGAAAGGGTTAGTCAGTGCGTATAAGAATTAGATTCGCTGTAACAATTAAACCTTTGCTCATTAATTTTCTCCCATTAAAACAGATTGTCTCTTCATTGTATCTTGATGATTAATATTGCTAGCAAGTGATGTCGCTAGTTTTTCTTGTTAAAAATCCATATGAATTTTTCACGGTAAGTCTGTGACATGTTGGTGTTTTTAAAATACAATATTTGCTATTATCAAGGTAAATTATCAATAGTTGCTAACATAGGTCAGGTGTTTCATAAAATTCAATTTCACCGAGTCGTTCTGTTTAATATGCCTTAAAATTCAATTTTTAATCAGGGAGCCTACATGTGATTTTTTTATCAATATGGACAGTATTACCGAACATACTTTAGAGAAACATACTGTTAAGATGTATTCGACGTATCAACAGTATATTTTGGGCTTCATTCAATGAATGCGAATTGTGGAAGAGAAAGGAGCTGGGAGTGAAGATTAAAGAATACCTCCCCTCATTTATCCGGGCTTATAAGCTTAAAAGATATACTTTCATTGCTGACGATAGGGTGAATGTTGACTGTGTAGTCTCTTTGACTTCAATTGAGCCTCGCTTAGGCGGCCTACATTTAGTCATTAAAAGTTTGCTCTCACAAAGTTATTTACCTTCTAAAATTATTTTGTGGTTAAACCATTCTTTAAAAGTGAAATTGCCCAAGTCACTTTTGCAGTTAGAAGGTGAAATTTTTGAGATAAGGTTTCGAGATCAACAATGCCCACACAGAAAACTCATCTTTTCATTACAAGAATTTAGTAGCAATGTTATTGTGACATGCGACGATGATGCGATGTATCATGAAAAGTGGTTGCAGCGATTGTACGAAGACCATCTACAGTACCCTCTTAGCATAATCGCCCATGAGTGCCGAGAAATACGCGCACTAAGCAATGAACTTTTGCCCTACACAGACTGGCCCTCAATTCAAACTGCAAATATTTCCTCACCAAATTTTTTGCCTATTGGTTATGGTGGTGTTTTATACCCAATTGGTGTAATGCATTGCGATACAATAAACCAAGACCTATACATGCATTTATCGCCTAACGCTGACGACCTTTGGTTTAAAGCCATGAGCTTGCTGAATGGGGTCTCCGTTAAGCGATCATCCAATCCGGCAGAAAAACCTGTTCCTATTATCGGTGCGAAGAGAGGTGCCCTTGCCAAAACGAATATACAGGAAGACGGTAACCGCCTTCAGTGGCAAGCTATTTGCGACCATTATAAGATTAATCCAGACTGCTCTTAAGCGATTATTCTATTTAAGTATTTTAATTGTATTGCCGAGGTATATGCTCTTACTAGGCATTCGTGATTCGCTTTTAAAAATTGTTTGCTTTTTTTATACCCGCTGGCGTTTCTATCACGCGATTTTTAATCGATGCTTTTCGAATACTGTGATTCTTTTCCCATGAGGCCGTATTCTCATAAGATTTAGAATGATCGAGATGGATGCATATAGCGCTATAACGAATTTGCTTGGCTTTCAAGCCTAAATTCTTTAGGCGGCTACCAAACTCACGATCTTGACCGCCATACTGCATTCTCTCATCAAAGCCATTAATTGCGATCACTTCTTTCTTGAAGCAAGAGGCGTTGTGACCATTCCATGTTTTTTTAGTAGGGGTAAGATGATTCAAAAGACGGTTGATAATACTTGAACGATTAAGTTTCCATAGTTTATGCGATTTTTTTAACCCCCTTTTGATTAACCAGTGTTTATTAAAGCAGACGCCATCTTGGATGTTTTTCTGAGTGATATCTTGACTCAACATCAGCGGTAATTTTAAGTAACCGCCTGATAAAAAATATCCTGGCTCTGCATAGGCGCGATGGACTGCAATAAAGTCCTTTCTGGGGATACAGTCGCCGTCAGTAAAAATGAGGTATTCGCCGTTGGACGCTATAATCGCTTTATTAAGTACGCTGCATTTTTGAAAGCCATTATCTTCTTGCCAGATATGCTTAATTGGAATAGACGATATCGACTGGAATTTATCGATAACGTGTTGTGTTTCAGTGGTTGACCCATCGTCGGCGATGACAATTTCAAAGTTGTTATCAGTCTGCTGATCTAAACCCCAAAGAACTTTTTGCAACCAAGAAGGGGAGTTATAAGTCGTGAAGATAATACTTATTTTCAATACGTTTGACCCTTTTTACACCATCAAAAAACTATTTAATTCGATATAACCGTTTACTTGTTAAAAATGGATTGCATCATCGTTTTTAATTGGTTGCTTAAAGCCAAGTTTCAACGTAATTCGATAATTTATTATAGCTGTTGTCACGCATAATAACAGATCTATTAAGCAGTTGTGCCAATATCAGTCCATGAAGTCTGTCTGTGTCGACGGCATTGTATTTAAGGAAATGTTGTACGGCGCGCTGAATTAATTGATCGCGAAGCATCCGATGTTTATAGATAACTATATTTCGAATCAATCGCCACTTTGATTTTCTCAGTAAGCTTGCATACCGCCGCATTTGTTTTTTTTCCTTCTCGGTTATAATGTCTTCCCAATCAAAGCTGCCGATAAGATTTTCACCGCGCAAAGCCTCTTGACTTACTTCGATGTCGCGTCGCCTAAAGATTAGCTTTTTTTCAATTCCAGGCTTTCTTTTGGCCAGAATGTCGACGATACAAAGAGCCATATCAGGAAGTAAGCACAATTTATCCGTAGTTATTCGTTGTGCTAAATAGTCATAGCTGACTTGGTCTCGAGCACAAATTAATAACTTAGCGTGTCTATTAAAAGCCTCGGCGTCACTATAGAAATGATTATCATTTCTATAGTGCACGCTTTGCGGTAGAAATATAATGTTATTTTCTGGGTACTGTTCAAGTACGAGTTTTCTAAAGTTGTTGTGCAGTGGGTACAAGTCACCAAAATTTCCACCTCCTTGAAGCAGTAGCGTAGTCTCGACAGGGAATCGATCACGCTGAAAGAAGCGAGTTTCTAAAGCACAATAGCGGCCTAAACATTCTATTTTATGATCTAAAATGAATTGGGAAATACCGGCATCAATGAGCAAATCTCCAATGTTAAGGTAGCAAGGAAAATCCAAGTGGGCTACAGGATTACCGGCCAGCATGGGGTAGAGTGTGTCTTTTATTAATTGGTGCTGCATTTGGAGATTAGCGAGGTTCGGTACGATAGGGAGTAAGGTTTCGCGATCGGTTTGGTTATTATTGTTCAATTATTACTCCATAGCACAGCAATTTTTTAGTATGCCGCTCATTCGCTGATTATCGCGAAAAATATTGCGCATCATTGTGTAATTGTTTGGCTCAAAAAAGGTATTTTGGACTTTTCTTTGCATTATATTATATGATTTGATGTTGTTGTCGAGCATCGTATTTCTGAATCATTGAGTAGCCTACATAGCCTTTATTGTGACTAAAAATAATCCACCTTTACACAGCAATTTGACGTCCTTTTTAAGTCGATTCGTCATCTATGCCCGCATGCAAAGCCTTAGCTTTTTACTGGCTTTTATAGGCTATGGTTTATTTGCAGCGTCACAGCCGGCTTTTGCTATGTTGATGGAAGCCTTTGTTCGCGCCCTAGACGGAGAATATGTAAATAGCCTCTACGTTATACCCCTATTTTGCGTCTTTATAGCACTGGTGCGCGGTGTGGGCAGTTATTTGGGTAGTTATTACATGAGCAAGGCCGGTTTGAACATAGTGCATAGCGTACGTTGTGATCTGTTTCAAAATATCGTTTCTTTACCCTTAAGGTTCTTTGACGATAATAAAAGTGGCCGCTTATTGTCGCTCTTTACTTATAATTCAAGCCTCATGACTACGGCAACCACTCAGTCATTGAAAACAATTGGCCGTGAGGGATTAACCGTGATCGCG
The DNA here is from genome assembly GCA_002336035.1 of Cellvibrionales bacterium UBA1963. Lineage (GTDB taxonomy): Bacteria > Pseudomonadota > Gammaproteobacteria > Pseudomonadales > UBA7434 > UBA7434. The sequence goes on along the minus strand of DDED01000073.1, from coordinate 46,565 downwards.
CTTCTTAGTTACCTTCTGTATCAAAGTGCATCACTTACCATAACCTTTTTATTGCTTGGTCCTCCAGTGGCCTTAGCGGTGGTTTGGATATCAAAAAAAGTTAAACTTCTGGGGCATGGTATTCAGTCATCAATCGGTGAATTAAACCACGTCACTGCAGAAACTTTTACCGCCATACGGCAAGTCAAATCCTCTGCTAATGAAGCCCATGAAAAAGATAGATTCTTTGAAGTCAGCAATCTAGCTAAGGGACTCAGCTTAAAGCTAGCGAAGTTTACGGCCATTTATACCCCTTTTATGCAAGTAATCGTTATCGTAGTGATGGCTTTGATCATGTATATCGTGTTGTTATCTCGTGGATCAATGGATTCAGCCGAACTCGTCGCTTATGTGACAGCGGTAGGCTTACTGCCGAAACCGATTCGGAGTTTGAGTTCAGTGTACCCGCAATTGCTTGAGGCCGCTGTAGCGGCCCAAGAGGTGTTCAAGCATATAGATAAAGAAAAAGAGCGAGATGATGGGTATATTGATAACATCGATCTGATGGGTAAGTTGTCGTTTAATGAAGTCAGTTTTGCGTATAACGACGAACAGTTGGCCCTAAAAGGCATTGATTTTCAGCTTGAGGCAGGCAAAACGTTAGCTATTGTCGGTCGCTCTGGCGGCGGGAAATCGACGCTGGTAAATTTAATTACCCGTTTCTATTTGCCCTCTGAGGGTGAGATTCGCGTTGATGATATCGCTATCGGTGACTATCGGTTATCTTTCTTGCGAAGGAGCATTGCCATGGTTTCGCAGCAGGTCATCATGTTTAACGATTCGATTAAGCACAATATTGCTTATGGTGCTAAGGGTGCGACAGAGTCAGAGATTGTCGCTGCTGCAAAAGCAGCGAATGCTGATGAATTTATCGCTGATCTCCCCCACGGTTATGACACTGTGGTTGGTGATAATGGTGCCATGCTATCAGGCGGACAACGGCAGCGTTTAGCGATAGCGCGAGCGGTCTTGTCGGACGCACGATTATTAATTTTAGATGAGGCCACGTCTGCGTTAGATAACGAATCAGAGGTAAGGGTGCAAGCAGCCCTAGACCGGTTAATGCAGGATCGCACGACTATTGTTATCGCGCACCGTTTATCAACTATAGAGAATGCGGACCACATCCTCGTATTGGATGATGGTAAAATCGTCGAACAGGGAAGCCATGAGCAATTAATGCTAAGTAGCGGTTTATACTCCCGTATGGTGTTACGCGATTTTACGAACAAGTAGCCTTTCTAGTTAGTTTGCGCTTACTATCGTAAGTTAATCATAGAAGTATGAGCATTATCTCCGTGTTTTTTTGATCAAGTTTGCCCATTGTCGTCATTTATTTGCGATTTTCAGCTAACAATTGTTTAATAAATAGTCGCTTACCCTAGACTGTTCAAGTGCTTTATAAGAAAATACGCTTTTTTACTCATGGTGGGTTTCACTTTTCTAATGCTGTCTTATTTAACGGCAGTCCGACGAACTGACTCATGCATAGTTTGGCAAAGTGTTTGAGCGGTGTGATCATTATTATTGATGACTTAAAACCAGCATCTGCTTGACAGGGTGTGATTAATTAATCGAATCAGAAGCAAATAAAAGCTATGGCATTAAACGCGCAAAATGAACCACAATTATCCTCTGTTTCAGGAGAAGGCGAAACGCTGCTAGGTGAACAGCAGTTGTCACTGTTCAGCGATGGAGACCGTTCGCTGATTGACAGCATTCGACAACAACGAACTGGCGATCTTGCCACCAATACCGCCGAGAAAGAAGGTACACGGCCACTCAAAATTTGTATTTCAGGATATAGAAGTGCGCCATTTGGCGGCGGACAGGGAATCTACATCAAGTACCTCAGTAAAGCATTGGTTGAGGCTGGACATTCCGTCGATGTCATATCCGGTCAACCTTACCCTGAACTTGATAAACGCGTTAAGCTCATTAAGCTTCCCGGGCTTGATCTTTTTACCAATGGTTTACTTTCGGTGCGTCCTCGCCATGTAGTGTCGCTCACAAATATTATTGAATGGTTGAGTAAATTAACCGGCGGCTTTGGCGAGCCTTATTGTTTTTCGCGACGTCTCTATCAATATTTAACAGCGCACAGAGATGACTACGATATTATTCATGATAACCAATGCTTGGGCTGGGATATGTTAAAAATCCAGCGTGATGGATTTTGTTTACTAACCACCATTCATCATCCGATTACCAGTGACTTACAAATTGCACTCAATGCTAGTGATCATTGGTGGGAGAAAATATTAATACGGCGTTGGCATTCATTTTTAACCATGCAAAAAAAAGTCGCTGCGCAATTGAATAACATTGTGACTGTTTCAGAGCGATCGTACGCTGATATTATTCAGTCATTTAATTTAAAACAAGAAAATATTAAACTAATATATAACGGTATTGATACCGATGAATTTAAGCCGCTAGCCAATACAGAACGTGATCGATGGCAGATTATGGCAACGGCTTCGGCTGACCAACCGCTCAAGGGCCTAAGGTTTTTATTATTAGCGTTTTCTCAGCTCACTAAAAAATATCCTGAGCTTCATTTGTTGCTGGTTAGCAAACCTAAGATAGGCGGAGAAACAGAAACGTTAATTGCTCAACTCGGCATTGGCGACAAGATAAAGTTTGTACACGGCATTAGCACATCGGCGATGGTTGAGCATTATGCTAAATCCAGCATAGCGGTAGTGCCCTCTATTTATGAAGGCTTTGGATTACCTGCTGGAGAGGCAATGGCTTGCGGCGTACCTGTGATTGCAACAGACGGGGGCGCATTGCCAGAGGTCGTAGGTCAGGCAGGATTGACCGTTGCAGTTAAAGATGCTGATGCTATTGCTGCTGCTATCGAAAAGTTACTGAGCAACCCAAAGGCGCGTGAGCAATATGGCCAGTTAGGGCGTAAACGTATTGAAAATAATTTTTCATGGCAGTTGGCTGCAGACCAAATATCGGTGATGTACTGCCAAATTATTGATGCTCAGCCTAAGGCCGACATTGTTGCTGCTGAGCAGCCAAAGGTTGAACATGCAAACGGTTGATTTTCAACATATCTCATTATCCGACGGCGATAAATTATTAGACCTAGGTTGTGGTGAGGGACGGCATGTTATTGCTGCCTATTTAGAAAAGAATATTCAAGCGATAGGCGTTGATCTAGGTTTTAATGATTTAAAAACCACGGCTAATAAGTTCGGTGATTTTTATCAAGCCGAAAACCCTGAGAAAAGTTTCGGCTTGTCCGTAGCTAATGCTCTGTTACTTCCCTTCGCAGATAATACCTTTGATGTCATAATATGCTCAGAAGTATTAGAACATATTCCAGATTATGAATCGGTATTAACCGAGGTTGAACGAATACTGGTGCCTGGAGGCACGTTTATCGCCAGCGTGCCTAGAGCGTGGCCTGAACGGATTTGTTGGCACTTCAGCAGTGCTTACCATGAAGTGGAGGGTGGTCACCTGCGTATATTTAATGCTGCACACTTGCGTGCGCAAATAGAGCAACGTGGTTTCAGTTATTACCACAGGCATTGGGCCCATGCATTACACTCTCCTTTTTGGTGGCTTAAATGCATATTTTGGAATTCACAAGAACAATCGCGACTCATTAAACTTTATCATAAACTATTGGTATGGGACTTAATGCAGCGGCCGTGGTTAACTCGCACCTTAGAGACTTTACTCAATCCTATTATGGGTAAAAGTATTGTTATGTATTTTTATAAACCGAAGTCCGCTGGTTAGTTGATGAGAGATTTTGAATGATGAGTGGGCTGTATTTATCTAAAGGTATTTTCCCTGAAGCCTTTTTTTCACCGACGGTTGAATATATTCGCCAAGTGCAATTAGCCAGTGGCGCCATCCCCTGGTTTGAAAACGGTTATTGTGATCCTTGGGACCATGTTGAATCTGCAATGGGTCTTAGTATCGGGGGTGATTTCATTAACGCCGAACGGGCCTATTATTGGCTTGCCAGTCAGCAATTAGCTGACGGTAGTTGGTGGGCCGCTTATAAAGATGATGTTGTAGAAAATAGCGAGCGGCGAGAAACAAATTTTGTTGCTTATATTGCAACAGGTGTTTGGCACCATTATTTAATCAGTCAACGACGAGAATTCTTAATAAAGATGTGGCCAGTGGTTGAAAAGGCTATGCAATTTGTGATTGCTGAACAGCAAGCTGAAGGCGATATCAATTGGGCCGTTGACTGTGACGGCAAGTCAAAAGAAGACGCTTTAGTTACGGGTTGTAGTTCTATTTATAAAAGTCTTGAATGCGCGCATAACATTGCTGTTGTAATGAAGTCACCACGGCCGCAATGGCTTTCTGCCAGAGAAAAGTTAGGCCAGGCGTTAAGAAATAAGCCTCATCGCTTTGATCGAACCTGGGAGAGTAAGGCCCGCTACTCCATGGATTGGTTCTATCCAGTCTTATGTGGCGTAGTGCCGAAATCACAAGCAAGTCAGCATTTACAAGCGCGCTGGGGTGAGTTTGTTGAGCAAGGGATGGGTTGTCGTTGCGTTTCTGATGAACCTTGGGTTACTGTTGCTGAATCGTGTGAGTTAACCATGGCTCTACTCGCAGCTGGCGATCATGCACGTGCGATTGAACTCTATAGTTATTTGCACCAATGGCAGTTAGATGATGGCTCTTATTGGACTGGCTATCAATTTGCTCAAGATTTACTTTGGCCTGATGAAAAACCAACGTGGACCGCTGGCGCGATTCTCTTAGCGGCAGACGCATTGACAGAGCACACCGCTGCCGCAAAATTATTTACCAGCGTAGAATTATTAGACGCCTCATCGGATGAGTCCATAGGTAACGGTTAGATCCTTTTAAATAAGCCAAGCGTATTCACGGTTGGCAATTCTTCAAATAAACCAGATGCCCTTGCCAGCCTCCAAATAGTATACGGTGCTTGACCGCCTTTAGTTGGATCAGGAAAAATATCGTGTATCGCTAAAATACCACCTATTGAAACATGACCGGCCCAAGCGCGATAATCAGCCATTGCAGCGTCCAAGCTGTGGCCTCCATCAATAAATACCATGCCAAGTGGAGTTGACCAGTGTGTCGATGCTAATTTCGAAGCGGCAACAATGGGTATCACGGTATCTTCAAGATTTGCTTTTCGCATTATCCGTCTGAATTCTTTAAAGGTATCCATCAGTTGTGCTTGCTCATCAAATAAATCACTGTCATGGTATTCCTCGCCCAGTTGATGCTCCTCTGAACCACGGTGGTGATCAATAGCATAGACAATGCTATTTTTCTGTTGGCAAGCGGCTCCCAGATAAACGGTCGACTTACCGCAGTAACTGCCGACTTCTAAGCAGGGTCCTAACCCTGCAGTGTTTAAGGCAGCTTCGAACAACGCTTCGCCCTCATCATCAGCCAGGAAACCTTTTATTGCATCAACATCAACAGGTAGATTTTTTTTTGTAAATGACATAATAATGATTAATTCTCTTGTTGGTTAAATTGTTGTTTGACGGTCACCATGCGGCTCAATGCCAAACCAAATTCGAATAAAAGCCATGTAGGTATTGCTAACAGTGATTGAGAAATCACATCAGGCGGCGTGAGTAACATACCAAAAACAAAACAACAGACTATGATATAAGGACGTTTCTTTGCCAATGATGAATGGCTTGTTATACCTGTGCTTACAAGGATAACCGTTGCAACAGGAATTTCAAACGCCAAGCCAAAAGCAAAAAACAATTTTAAAATAAAATTCAGGTAGCTATTAATATCGGGCGTTACGCTAATTCCGACAGGTGCGACGCTGGTAAAAAATCCAAAAACGAGAGGAAAAACAATGTAATAGCAGAAGGCAATACCTAAATAAAATAACAGTACAGAACTAACAAAAAGTGGAGTAGCCAGTTTTTTTTCTTTTTCATAAAGGCCTGGTGCAATAAAAGACCATATTTGAAATAGCACGTATGGCATGGCTAAAAGGAGAGCTAAAAACACAGTTAATTTAAAAGGAGCAAAGAATGGCGAGGCTACATCGGTCGCAATCATTGAGCTGCCAGCGGGCAGTAGTGCTTGAATAGGTGCTGAAAAAAAGCTGTATAAGTCATTAGAAAAAAAAGCCAAACATACAAAGCCTATCGCAATCGCTGCGATGCTCTTTAGCAGTCGTGCTCGCAGCTCAAGCAAGTGCTGAACTAAAGGCTGCTCTTGATCAGAATCATTTCCCTTATTGGTTTGGGTGTCAGGTTTTAAAGACATAAAGGCCATTTGAGTATAGAGTATTTTTTATGTATTAGACTCAGTAGAATCAACTACTTCCGCTGTTAAATTATTACTAGGTGTTTCTAAATCGATCAGTGATTGTTGAAGTTTTCTGGCATTTTCTTCAAGCTGTTCAAGTGGTTCTCCGAGCTCCTTAAGAATTTTTTCATTATGAATCTGTTGTTGAATGCCATCGAGGTCCAGTTCGCTCTCAAATTCTTTTTTAATGGAGTTAAAACTACTTTTAATTTTACTGACCCAAACCATGATGTTTTTTAATGCGACAGGTAGCCTCTCAGGACCTAGAATGATCAACGCTAAGACGCCAACTACCAACAATTCTTGCAGACCGATGTCCATTACTGAAACCTAACTACTTATCATCTTTTTCGAGTGTTTGCTCAGCAGCTGCTTCATCATCACTGGCGGTGCTTGTGGGTTCATCTGCCATCGACTTTTTGAACCCCTTAATGGCACTGCCTACATCACCGCCGATATTTTTTAATCGCTTAGTGCCAAAGATCATTACTACGATGGCTAAGACTATTAATAACTGCCAAATACTTATACCGCTAAGACCCATTGCATTTCTCCTGTGATTGAATTGTAGATCTTTAGTGTCGTCGTTTTCATTTACGTTTTGTTGCGTGAAGCTTTTTCAGCAATTCCCGAGATACCTTCCCTGCGTTCAAGTTCAATTAATACGTCATTAGCGCTGCAGTCAAAGTGTGTCAGCATAACAAGACTATGAAACCAAAGGTCGGCCGTTTCTTTTATGAGTGCTTGTTTTGCCCCTAATGAATCACCTTCGGTTGTAATCTGTTTACAATCCTTAGCCGCTAGGATGACTTCAGTCGCCTCCTCGCCAACTTTTTCAAGTATTTTATTCAGTCCCTTGGCATGCAATTGCGCAACGTATGAATCTTCAATCGAAGCGCCTTTTCGCTGGTCGATTAGTTCGCTAAGTTGTTGCAAGATATCACTCATAGTTTTGCTCTAAATCGAAGGGTTATGCCGCATTTACACAGCATAAATAGTTTTTGGATCTTTAATCACTGGGTCAACGGAGACCCAGTCACCTTGCTGTGTTGAAAATTGCTGGTACAGGCAACTTTCGCGACCCGTATGGCAAGCAATACCGCCATTTTGCTTGACGATTAGCAACAATGTATCGGCGTCACAATCAAGTCTAATGTCAATTATTTGCTGTGTATGACCTGATGATTCGCCTTTATGCCATAGCCTTTGCCGCGAGCGAGACCAATAAACCGCCTCACCACGCTCAACGCTAGCATTTAATGCATCAGCATTCATCCACGCCAGCATTAACACTTTATTACTCTGTGCATCTTGAGCAATGGCAGGAATTAGACCTTGGCTGTTCCAGTTGATACGGCCAACAAGCAAACTGGTTGATTTGTTCATAGCAAGATTAATCAAAATAGTGGTTTCAGTTAAAAGTGTTGCTATTAAATCACAGATTCCTCCATTAGATAATAGTGACTAACACTTTTCGCAGATTTCTTCAGTTCGCGAGAACGTAAGTCAACGCACCCACCACCGCAAAAATAGCTATAACAGTGTGAAATATTCGTTGTTTTCTCAGTTGCGATTCAATTTGATCAATACTGGCTTTTAATTCCAGCGATGAAACGCTGTGACTGCCGGCTTGATGCAATTGCCTCAACAACAAATCGGGTAGACCTGGGAGTGCTTCAAGCAGTGCAGGTGATTGATTTTTAAACTCTTTAAAGAGTCTTTTGGGTGAGTAATATTCAGCCATCCACTTTTCAAGATAAGGGTGAGCGGTGGCCCATAAGTCCAACTCGGGGTAGAGTTGTCTTCCCAAGCCTTCAATATTAAGTAAAGTTTTTTGAAGTAATACCAGTGAAGGCTGCACTTGCATACCGAATCTTCTGGCCACTTGAAATAAATAAATGAGTAAAGTCCCAAATGAGATCTCAGCCAGCGGCTTTTCAAAAATAGGCTCACAGGCACTTCTAATCATGCCTTCAAAAGCATATTGATTGGTGCCTGCTGGGACCCAGCCTGATTCAATATGCAATTTAGCAACTAGGGCATAGTCACGATTAAATACAGCCAGAAGATTGCGGCCGAGGTAATAACGGTCGAAATCTGACAAGGAACCCATAATAGCGCAGTCAATTCCAATATAGCGGGGCGATTCAGGATTTTCCCTAGAGACAAAAATATTACCTGGGTGCATATCGGCATGAAAAAAATTGTGTTCAAAAACCTGAGTGAAAAATATTTGAACCCCATTTTCAGCTAGCGCTTTTAAATTGGTGTTGTTAGCCTTGAGGGCATCAATGTTGGCAACGGGAATACCATAAATACGTTCAACTACCATGATGTCGACAGTGCTAAGATCCCAAATAATAGCTGGAATAAATAATAATTTACTGAGTTCTTCAGTGGCTTCGAAGTTACGTTTGAGTTGTGCACAATTAGCCGCTTCACGTTTTAAATCAAGCTCATCAAAAATGGTATGTTCGTAGTCACTCACCACTTCACTGAGGCGCATGCGTTTTCCGTCAAGAGAGAATTTTTCAACCAAGTGAGCGATTAAAAACAATAATGCAATATCTTTGGCGATAACGTTTTCAATACCAGGACGAATAACCTTAACAACTACCTCTCTACCGTCATGAAGGGTCGCTGCATGAACCTGTGCAACTGAGGCTGAGGCTAGAGGTTCGACTGTAAAATCATTAAAAGCATGACTGACTGACTGTTGCAATGCAGCCTCTATAATAGCGACAGATGTCTTGCTATCAAATGCAGGTACCTGATCTTGCAGTAGCGCCAGTTCGTCAGCAATATCAGGCGCTAATAAATCTCTTCGGGTTGACAGTAGCTGCCCAAATTTAACAAACACGGGGCCGAGATCCTGCAGTGCCATTCTCAGTCTAGCCGCACGACTTTCAGGGCGGCTGCCTAGTAGATTAAAAAATTTCAGCAGGAGCTTAACAGGCGTCTTAAGGTTTTTTTGGGGCACTAAATTATCAATACGATACCGAAGAATGATACGAAAGATAACGATGATACGAATAATTTTTTTCATGATGAATGCGGTGTATTTTTTTTCTGTTGTCGTTTAATTTTTGCTTCAATGCGGTCAAGTTTCATTTCTAAATCTCTTAAGCGTTGGTAAAAATTTTCGCTTTCGATTTTTGCTGGTAGGATACGTGCTTCTTCATGAAGAAAGTCTTCGAGCGTTCGCTTGGCTGTTTGCTTTGCTTGCTGACTAAAATTACTTATAGCATTTACGGCTTTACCGGTTAAGTGAGCAGGAATATCACCAACAAACTTGGCAAGCTGGCCTTCCCAGTCAAGTTCAATGTCCTCAGCGATATTTTTTAACGACATAAATAATTGAGTGTCGCCATGGATGACGAGCTTGCCATTTATCAATGCTGAAGCCAAATCTTCTGCTGTAAGTAAAGCTAACCAATCAGCTTGACTGCCTTGAATGCCTGCGTCTGCATCGCCCTCAAAATATTGAAGTACTCTAATGGTTGAGTCGATACGAAAATAAAGGGTGATCTCTGGCTTAGTACACCGTAGTTTAATAATACGGCCAGTATAATTAGCCAGTTTCTCTTGACTACAGGGATCAAGAAGAAGGCTGCGGTTGATCGCTTGCTCGAGTGCTGCGCAACTTGCGGCTATCAGTGTTGGATCTATTTTCATGTGATAGTGACCCGTTTATGCCTTTATGCCCTTATGGACTGCCACGATACCACCAGTCATATTATGATATTCACAATTAACAAAACCGGCATCTTCCAACATATCGTTCAGTGTTTCCTGATCAGGGTGCATTCGAATCGATTCAGCAAGATAGCGATAGCTTTCTTCATCTTGGGCGATTAATTTGCCAATTTTAGGAAGTAATTTAAAGGAGTAACCGTCATAAATTTTTGATAATAAAGGATTCGTAGGCGTTGAGAATTCCAATACTAATAAACGTCCACCTGGTTTCAGTACGCGCAAAATAGAGCGTAAGGCTAGGTCTTTATCGGTGACGTTGCGAAGGCCAAAGCCAATTGTGACACAGTCAAAGTAGTCTGATTGAAACGGCAGATATTGCGCATCACCAAGAACATAGCTAATATTATCTGTATTGCCTAAATCAGTTTGTTTGTCTCGCCCTGTTGCTAGCATCGATTGGTTGATATCAGATAAGATAACCTCGCCTTCATCACCAACTAAGCGACTAAATTTAGCCGCCAGATCGCCAGTGCCTCCCGCCAGGTCAAGCACTCGATGCCCTTGACGAACAGCTGACACTTCAATGGTAAAACGTTTCCAGAGCCGATGGATGCCAGCTGACATCAAATCATTCATAATGTCATAGCGACTTGCAACGGAAGTAAAAACCTGCCCGACTAACCCTGCTTTTTTGTCTTTATCGACTTGCTGAAAGCCAAAATGAGTAGTGGTGGATTCATTAGAATCAACCGATGCATCAGTTTCAGGGTGTTGGTTATCCATCGTTACCTCTTTCTTAGCCGGACTAAAACAATATTCATTAAAGCTTGGCCAGCCTATGAGGTAATATTGTACTCTCCTAGCGGCTAAGAAAATAGACCAGCCTGCCAGGAGGCCACTGTCATCCAGTGATCAGTTATAAAGAAATGCGCTTATCCAGCGCCTAGCTGGAGAATCCAGATGCAGCTGATTAGGCCGATTATCCAGACGATTGAGCGTAAAATTGCTAAATCAGCCAAATAGCAAATAGCGTGTGCTACCCGCATGCCAAGAAAAATATAGGCAGGGAGTAGCATTTGATCGGCACTTGCGCCCATTAAATAAGCACCTAAAATAGCAGCAGAAAACAACGGCAAGGCTTCCCAAGCATTTTGTTGAGCCGCGATGCTTCTACTACCAGCGCCGCTCAGTCCAGCAGCTTGTTGACGCGGATTATTGTTATCGACCACGCCAAACTCTTTGTGTTTAAAATAGTGGCTGATAAAATTTAAAATAATAGGCATCATGGCTACTGCAAATAAGATATTAACGATTGTGTTCATTTTTTTTCCTTTTAATGGGTCTTGATGTGGCGAGTTTTTAAAGACAAAAAATACGTATTAAATGAATATAGTATACAGTCTGGCCTTCATGCCTTACATTTATGATAGTTTAGTTTTATTAAGAATTGTATGATTCAGGCAATACAAACGTGTTTAAGAATGGGTATTTTAATGACTGATCAACCTTTTTTAGTCAAGCCGTCTAGTCAAATGACCCTGACGGAAATAGAAATTTTTTTATCGCAGAGCAAAATACCTTTAAGAATTTCGAGCGTGGGCTCAGACGGATTCCCCTTAGTGTCATCATTATGGTTTATCTATCAGCATGATTGTTTCTTTTGTGCTATTCATCGATCTTCTCTGGTAGCTAAGCGATTTTTACTGAATGAAAAATGTGGTTTTGAGGTGGCCGCTGACAGCATGCCTTATAGTGGCGTCCGCGGTCAGGGCGTCGTTAGCATGGCGTTAGGCAATGCTGAGCTGTTACTGAATCAACTCTTCAAAAGATATGCGGTTGAACCAGATGCTTATCTTGCAAAATGGCTGTTAAGCCGCAGTGAGGATGAATATGTTTTGCAAATTTCACCTAAATGGTTAACGGCTTGGGATTTTTCTTCGCGCATGAAAAAATAGCTTATCAAAGGTAAGTAGGTAGCTAAAATTTAATAATGTCGACATTGGCTTCGCGGCATTTATTTGATCGTTTTAGCTGAGCAAGATAGCTTTGCCAGTAGTCATCATGCTTGACGCATAATTGATGTAAGTATTCCCACGAATAAATGCCACTGTCGTGCTGGTCATCAAAAAAAATCTGTATGGCGTAGTTGCCAACACTGGCAATTGATGTGATGCCAATGTCTTTTTTTCCAAACTGGAGAGTTGCTTGGTTTGGGTGGTGTCCTCTGACTTCTGCTGAAGGCGAGAGAACCCTGAGGTATTCAGCGCTGAGTAAATATCGCTGATTAGTGTTGAACACTAACTCGAGCTGTTTAGAAATTTTGTGTAATTGAATTTTCTGTGGTTTCACGACTGACTCATTTGAAAAATTAGAGCTGCTATTATTTATAAAATAAACCGGCTTAGATCTTCATCGGCTGCGAGTGCTTGCAGTTGCTGGTCAACGTATTTTTGATCAACTATGATACGCTGGCCACCAAGATCGCTGGCTTCAAAAGACGCGCTTTCTAGCAGCCTTTCCAGAATCGTATGCAACCTACGTGCGCCAATATTTTCAGTTTTTTCATTAACTTGCCATGCAGTTTGCGCAATGCTAGCAATGCCGTCTGGCGTGAATTCAAGACGCAATCCTTCTGTCTCTAATAGTGCCTGATACTGCTCGGTCAACGACGCGTGAGGTTCGGTTAATATCTTTTCAAAATCATCGGCAGATAAGGGGTCGAGTTCAACTCGAATAGGCAAGCGGCCCTGCAACTCAGGAATCAAATCGGAAGGTTTTGACAAATGAAAAGCGCCAGAAGCAATAAATAGAATGTGGTCAGTTTTAATGGAGCCATGTTTAGTGCTAATTGTACTTCCTTCGATTAAAGGTAAAAGATCGCGCTGCACACCTTCGCGAGAAACATCTCCGCCACCGACTTCCTGGCGTTTTGCGACTTTATCAATCTCATCAATAAACACAATACCAGTTTGTTCTGCAGCTTGGATGGCGTCGGCTTTTAGCTCGTCTTGGTTGATAAGTTTATTGGCCTCCTCATCCTTTAGTTGTTTTAAAGCATCTTTGACCATGAGTTTGCGGGTGATTTTTTTGTCCTTAGAGAAATTTGAAAACATGCCCTGCAACTGATTAGTCATGTCTTCCATGCCTGGGGGGGCCATTATTTCAATACCTACAGGTGAATCGATAAGTTCAATATTGATTTCCTTATCGTCAAGTTCACCTTCGCGCAATTTTTTTCGAAATAATTGACGGGTTTGAGTCTGCTTTTCGCTTTCATCAATGTCTCTTGCCGAGGGTAGTAGCGCATCTAAAATACGTTCTTCAGCTGCTTCGCAAGCTCGATGATCCACTTTTGCTACGGCGCTTTCCCGATGGTTTTTAATTGCTACATCTACAAGGTCTCGAATAATAGATTCAACGTCTCGTCCGACATAACCGACTTCAGTGAATTTTGTGGCTTCAATCTTAATGAATGGTGCATTTGCTAGTTTGGCAAGTCGGCGAGCAATTTCAGTTTTGCCGACGCCTGTAGGGCCAATCATGAGTATATTCTTCGGTGTGATCTCGCCACGAAAATCTTCGGCTAATTGCATTCTTCGCCAGCGGTTACGTAATGCGATTGAAACTGCTCGTTTCGCAGCGCTTTGGCCAACAATGTGCCTATCAAGTTCGTGTACAATTTCTCTTGGTGTCATCGACATTTATCTGATTAACCTCATCATTTACGGGATTATAATTTGTTACTAATTAGTTTCTAAGCTTTCAATAGTTTGGTTATGGTTTGTATAAATACAAATATCTCCAGCAATCGCCAGTCCTTTTTTGACGATATCTTCTGCACTAAGCTCAGTATTGTCGAGCAATGCCCGAGCGGCGCTCTGAGCAAAAGGCCCACCTGAGCCGATCGCAATTAAGCTGTCTTCGGGCTCAATGACATCGCCATTGCCTGTAATTATGAGTGAGGTTTTAGCGTCAGCAACCGCTAAAAGTGCTTCCAGTCGTCTTAGTGAGCGATCGGTTCGCCAGTCTTTAGCAAGCTCGACTGCGGCTCTGGTTAGGTGGCCTTGATACTTTTCGAGTTGGGCTTCAAAACGTTCAAATAATGCAAAGGCATCGGCTGTGCCGCCAGCGAATCCTGCAATAACGCCACCACGATAAAGGCGCCTGACTTTTCGAGCATTGCCTTTCATGATGGTGTTGCCCATTGATACTTGTCCGTCGCCACCGATGACGACATGACCATTGCGGCGTACCGATAAAATTGTGGTTCCCCTGTATTGCTCCATTAGTAACACCTTTAATGTTTATTTTTTCATTGTACCGTAGGTTATCGTGTTTCTTCTCTTACCATCGTTTCAAGGTTGTTAGCCATTAATATTGACTGAGCTGCAGTCACTTCGCGGCGTGACGTGTAAGGCCCAACAGTGACTCGGTGCCACCGGTTTCCTGATACATTGACACTTGCATGAATGTCAGGTTCAAATCCCAGTAACGTTAACTCAACTAACCGTTGCTCAGCTTGCTCTTCTGTTTGAAAAGAGCCTGCTTGAACGAGGTAAACGGTCTCTTGTTTATCGTTGCTAAGGTTTTTGTTGACGTTTAATTTTTTGATCTCGACGGCATTTTGTTTAAATTTATCATAAAAAGTAAACGCTTGTTTTTTATGGTTTAGTGACTCTTCTTGTGTCGGAATATTTTTATCGCTGGATGGCTCTTTAATTTTGCTGCTGTCAATTTCTATCGTACTGATAAAATACAATCCTAAGGCAAATATAAGAGCAATAATAATGGTTGATGAGACGCGTAGATTGGAGAGTGCGGCTTGATCGCGTGGGCGATTTTTTTTGGGTTTTGCGTTGTTTTTTTTATTAACCATATTAGAGAGTGCCCTTGGCTGGATCCGAAAACCGAATGGATAAGGCTGGATCTAGATTTAATAAATGCATCATTTTACATTTTTTCAGGTGCGCTAACGCCGAGTAATTCTAAGCCATTTTCGATCACCTGGCGACTGGCTTCGGCCAATGTTAATCGGGCGTTGCGTAGTGTGTCGTCAGCGACTAATAATTGCCATTCCTTTTGTTGTGAGCCGCTGGCATACCAGGCATGAAGATTAGCGGCCAGGTCACGCAGGTAGCTTGCTACGTTATGCGGTGCGAAGTCCCGTGCACTGCTCGCCACACAGTCTGGATAGGCAGCTAGAGTTTTCAGTAACGCCAGTTCGGCATCGCTAGTCAGCAAATTTAGATGTTCTTTTCCTATGGTCAAATCAAAAGGCTTCCATTTTTCAACCGCCTGCCGCATCACACTGCAGACTCTAGCGTGCGCGTATTGGATATAAAAAACAGGGTTATCGTTGCTTTTTTGTAACGCCAAATCAATATCAAATGTTAATTGTGAGTCTGCTCGTCGTGCAACTAAAAAGTAACGTGTTGCATCACAGCCTACTTGTTCAATTAAGTCACTTAAGGTTACATAGCTACCTGCACGTTTAGAGATTTTTACTTCTACACCATCGCGCATTACAGTGACCATTTGATGCAAGACATAGTCAGGCCAACCTTTGGGAATGCCAACATTTAAAGCTTGTAAACCAGCCCTAACACGTGTGATTGTGCTGTGATGGTCAGCACCTTGCTCGTTAATTACCGTTTTAAAACCGCGTTGCCATTTCCCTAAATGATAAGCGACGTCGGGAACAAAATAAGTATAGCTACCGTCTGACTTACGCATGACTCGGTCCTTGTCATCGCCAAAATCAGTCGTTTTTAACCACAATGCACCATCAGCTTCATAGGTAAAACCGTTAGCGATCAATGCTGCTACCGTCGAATCGACTTTTCCCTCACTGTAAAGAGCTGACTCTAATGAGTAGACATCGAAGCCAACCCGAAATGCCTTAAGATCGATATCTTGCTCATTACGCAAATAAGCCACCGCATAATCACGAATTGCAGCACTATTATTAGCCTCGGCCAATGCCAGCGCTCCGTTTATCGGTTTACCCGCCATGTAGTCAGCAGCTAATTCTACAATGTATTCGCCACGATACCCGTCTTCTGGCCATTGAGAGTCATCAGGGCCAACACCCTGACAGCGCAATTGCACCGAGGTGGCTAAATTATTAATTTGTTGACCCGCATCATTATAATAAAACTCACGGGTCACATTCCAACCGCTGGCGCTGAGGAGACGGCAAATACTATCGCCAACAGCCGCTCCTCTACCATGTCCGACATGCAGCGGTCCAGTTGGGTTAGCAGAGACAAACTCGACCTGAGCGTTGCGAGGCTTGCCTGCTTCGTCATGGCCCTGTTGGTTATGGCCAAAACATGCTGCTTGTTCGAGTATCTGCAGAACCACGTCGGTTTTTGCAGTTTTTGCTAAGAAAAAATTGATAAAACCGGGGCCGGCAATTTCGGTGCTTAAAATCAGTTGATTAGCGGGAAGGTTTTCGCAAATTAATGTGGCCAGTTCTCGAGGCGCCAAACCGCTAGATTTTGCTAGCGCCAAGGCAATATTACAGGCCAAATCACCGTGACTGGGATCGCGAGTGCGCTCAACTTTTATGCTAGGAAGGGTGACCGGCGGCAGTGTTTTATTGCTGATCAAGCCTTCAATGGCCTGTTGAATGAGTTGTTGGATAATGTCTTTCATGTATGCAGTGGTCTCAGATTTTATGGCGACGCTGGATGAATCAGTGTCTTAGCGTCTTAAAAGCGCCGCCCGTAGTGTGGCATCAACGTATCGGCTTAGCCATTATGGCCAGTCCTATCTCATCCGACAAGGTCGACGTGTGCTTAGATAACATCTTGCGGATCAATATCAACCCCCCAGCGGAAACCGCTGGGCAATTTCATTGCTTCAAGCTGCTGAATAAATTGTTTAACTGTGCCATGAAGCGCTTTGCGCTGCTGTGATTTTATGACCAGCTGGGCGCGATGTCTGCCTGCACGTTTTTCCATAATGGTCGCTAATGGTCCTAAGATTTGGCAGTAGTTATTTGCATTATGATCACGTAATAGGTCATTAAGGGCTTGCATGGCTTGTTGGGGCTTTAGACTGTCTGCCCGCAATATGGCCATATGAGTAAAAGGCGGTAATGAATACAGTTCCCGCTCGGCCATTAATGTTGCTTTAATGCCTTGATAGCTGTGCTGTTGCCAACTCATCAGCAGGGGATGATCAGGCAGATGAGTTTGAATTAACACGCGACCCATTGTGTCACTTCGGCCTGCACGGCCGGCTACTTGGGTCAGCAGTTGCAAGGTTTTTTCAGCACTTCGAAAGTCGGGGCTATAAAGCCCTTGGTCAATGTCTAATATCACAACCAAGCTGAGTGCAGCGAAGTGGTGGCCTTTGGCGAGCATTTGAGTGCCAACAAGTATTGCTGGATGACCGCGATTAATGGCCTCGATTTGAGCTCCCATGGCTTTCTTGCCTTGTGTGCTGTCGCGGTCAATACGAATAATCTCATGCCGAGGAAATAAATCAGCTAACGTCTCGGCGCTCCGCTGGGTGCCTTGACCTACTTTTAATAAGTTGTTTGATTGGCATTGCTGACAGTGGCTTGGCACTGCTGTTCTAAAGTCGCAGTGATGACAGCGAAGATTTTCAGGTCGTTGATGGAGTGTGAGCCGAGCATCGCATTGGCCGCACTGTGCTTGCCAGCCGCAATCATGGCACATCAATAGAGGCGCAAAGCCGCGTCGATTCACAAACACCATAGCCTGCTTACCCTCAGCAAGCGTCTGGTTAATAGCACTAATTGACTGATCACTAAAGCCTTGGTGCAATGCTAACCGCCGGATATCGACAAGCTCAATCTTGGGCGGTTTAGCGTTACCTGCTCGGTTTTTAAGAACTATATGCCCGTATTTGTTAGCCTTGACGTTAGCATAGGTCTCTAGTGATGGCGTGGCGGAACCGAGAATAACGGGTATTTTTTGTTTTTGAGCTAAAATAATGGCCACATCACGTGCTGAGTAGCGGATACCGTCTTGTTGTTTGTAGGAATTGTCGTGTTCTTCATCAATAATAATAATGCCTAGATTTTGGGTGGGTGTGAACACTGCAGAGCGCGTTCCTATAATAATGCTTGCTTTACCTTCTTTGCTGGCTGTCCAGGCGGCAAGCCGCTCACGATCGTTTAAGCCTGAATGAAAAATAGCAATCGATACGCTAAAACGAGCAACAAACCGTTGAATCGTTTGAGGGGTTAACCCAATTTCAGGCACCAGCACCATCGCTTGTTGTTGCTGCGCTAATACTTTTTCAATCGCGCGTAAATACACTTCAGTTTTACCGCTGCCAGTAATTCCTTCAAGCAAAAGAGTCTCAAAGCTGCCAAGACTGTGGTCAATTAACTGATTGGCATCAATTTGCTCGGTGTTTAATGTGGGCCGTATGTCATCGCCCTGACCAAGCAGTAAACTTTGGCAATCTGAGGGGTAATAGCCTTGAGAAGAGCGGGTGATTAAGGCTTTTTTTTCTAATGCCAGAGCGGTAGGGCGAGAGTGTCCTTCGGCTTTTAGTTGTTGTTCAGAAATGGCGGCATGGCTGTCGTTATTCGTTGCCTGTTCGCGCAGTCGATTAAGCAATGACTGCTGTTTAGGCGCTCGGTTTATTGCTTCTTCATTGAGCCCTGAGCCGTGTTGAGTAATTTGCCAGTACTGCTGAGTATAAGCGTCATAAAGCCCGCCTTTACGAAGTGTATTGGGCAATAAATTAAGAACGGTATCACCCAGCGGGTGGTGGTAATATTGGCTCATCCATCGACCCAGTGCCAGCATGTCATGATTGAGAAGGGCAAAACTATCGAGTGACTGTTTAATGGTTTTCAGTTTATCCGCTGCAATTGTCGATAAGGCGGAATGGCCAATCACTACGCCGGTCATATTCCTTCGCCCAAAAGGGACCTGCACGCGACTCCCGACTGGATAATTTTCAGCGATTTGACCCGCAGCGGGCAAATAATCGAAGTGTTGCCGCAGTGGAGAAGCAATCACAACTTGAATAATCTGTGCGGGGGCGGTACTCATCGAGGGGTTGGAATCCTGGGCCATCAAGAATAATCGTTGCGTCGTTTTGTCTGTGCTTAAGTTTACTCTGTTTCGGCCTAATAGGCTCGAACTGTTGAAGCAAGAAATTTCGCTTCGATCACTTATCACTCAGGTTAATGCTAAGCTTATGTTTTTAAATGTTTATTTATTTTTATGCGCGACCTGGCATGCTTTTTTTTGTTTCAGCGGGCAAGAGTCTACAAAGTGATCAAAATAACAGCGGTGTATGCGGGCCAATTCACTTGCTTGCTGGCTTGATTCTGGTAGAATCTCGCGCTCTTTAAATGATGCAAGTTGATACGGTACCGGTTGCTGACCTCCCAATAGTGGGTTTGCTAGTGAATCGGAGAGCGGTATCCCACACTGATCAAGGACAATCCATGAAAGCTGATATACATCCAGAATACCAAACTGTTATTTTCCATGACACGAGTGTCGATGAATATTTTGTGACTCGTTCAACATTAAAAACCAGCCAAACAATAGAATGGAAGGATGGTGAAACCTATCCCTACTGTACGGTAGATACTTCGTCTGCCTCCCACCCATTTTATACCGGTCAGCAAAAAATATTGGATACCGGTGGCCGTGTTGACCGCTTTAACAAACGCTTTGGCAATCGCTCGACTAAGAAGTAGCGAGCGTGCTGATGTCACTGGCCACTTGCGGTCAGTGACAGTTCTGTGTTGCTGGCATAGTCGCTCAGACCTCATAAGCCACTGATAAAAAACGTCATTTATTAGCCTCCACCTTGTCTGAATAACAGTAATCCATCAAATTGCCCAACCTTTTTCTTTTTATAGTTGCATAAGACCCTTAATCTGTGTGTTCGTTTTGTGCCTGAATAAGTTTGTCTCCCCATTCTTATTTATGGGGCAGCAATTTTATTAGCTTCTTTTGGTTTATTATGACAACTCGCTTTTCTAAAGACACGCCTAAGCAGACTGCCTTGGATTATCATGCTCTTCCTGAGCCAGGCAAAATCTCAATTGCTTTAACTACCTCGGCAGAGACACAAGATGATCTTGCCCTAGCCTACAGTCCAGGCGTCGCTGAACCAGTAAGAGCGATTGCTGAAAATCCTGAACGGGCCTACGATTACACCATCAAAGGTAATTTTGTTGCAGTGATCAGTAATGGCAGCGCTATCCTTGGATTGGGTAATTTGGGGGCGCTCGCAAGTAAGCCTGTAATGGAAGGTAAGGCCTTATTATTTAAGCGCTTCGGTAAAATTGATTCCATAGATATTGAAGTTGATACCAATGACACAGAAAGTTTTATTGAGACAGTAAGGAATATTTCAAAAACCTTTGGTGGCATAAATCTTGAAGATATAAAGGCGCCTGAGTGTTTTGATATTGAAAGACGGTTGCAGGCTATGTGCGATATACCTGTTTTTCATGATGATCAGCATGGGACTGCAATTGTCACAGCTGCAGCATTAATTAATGCGCTTGATTTACAAGGTAAAACGCTTGCAAATGCTAAAATAGTTTGCCTTGGCGCGGGCTCTGCGGCTATCGCAGGAATGCGGTTACTGATTAGTTTAGGCGCCGAAGCCCAAAATATTATTATGCTTGATCGCTTAGGTGTTATCTATCAAGGTAGAGCTGAAGTGAATGAATTTAAAGCTGAGTTTGCGATAGAGACAGAGGCACGTACATTGAGTGATGCATGCGTTAATGCCGATGTATTTATTGGACTTTCAGGCTCGAACTTACTGGCTGCAGAGATGCTTTTGACAATGGCCGCTAACCCCGTTATTTTTGCTTGTTCAAATCCTGATCCGGAAATTGCACCTGCCATCGCACATGCGACTCGCGACGATATTATTATGGCGACGGGCCGTTCTGATTTACCTAACCAAGTGAATAACGTACTGGGCTTTCCCTATATTTTTAGGGGTGCGCTTGACGTTAGAGCGCGGCAAATTAATGAAGCAATGAAAATTGCCGCAGTGCATGCATTAAAAGATCTGGCTAGAGAGGCTGTTCCTGTCGCGGTAGCTCAAGCTTGTGGTTTGAAAGAACTCAGTTTCGGTAAAGAGTATATTATTCCAAAACCACTCGATCCACGCCTATTACATAGAGTATCTGCGGCTGTTGCTAAGGCTGCAGTTGAAAGCGGTGTCGCACAACTACCGTTTGATGAAAAAAAATATCGCTAAAATAATTCTTCATTGATTCGCATTTCTTTAGGTTTCGATGCGCGCAATATGGTGGACGTTGGTTGTGGAGAGTGTTCTTCGAGGAACAGTTCAAAGCGGGTATTTTTTGACAGCTCATTTGCTATAAGACCAGACTCACTGTCGATCTTCACGGATACCATACCGCTAGGCCGAATAGCTGTGGTTTGGTCAAGCTTGTCGAGATTGCCTCGCATAAAGTCTATCCATATAGGCAAAGCTGCTGAGCCACCATACTCACGGGTACCAATATTTTGATTATTATCAAATCCTAGCCATGTGGTGACGACTAAATCAGGATGGTAGCCAGAAAACCAGGCATCGGTAGGACCGTTTGTGGTGCCGGTTTTTCCTGCCAAATCGGAGCGACCTAAAACCTTGGCTTTTCTTGCTGTTCCTTTCTGAATAGCGTCTTTTAAAATACTATCGATAATGTACACCACTCGTGCATCCATAATTCTTTTAGCTGGCTCACCGGACTTCACTTTCTCACTCAATAAAGCGTCAAGAGAATCGGCCTCTTTGAATTCTTGGTTGTCAACATTGGCTGATATTCGTGTATTGAAGCAGTCGATGCAAGTGTTGACTCTAGGCGATTTAAAAATCACTTTTCCATCTCTGTCAAGGATCTCATCAACAAGATACGGCGTTACTTTGTAGCCACCATTTGCAATGCTTGAATAAGCAGTGGCTAGTTGCAGCGGTGTCATGGCATAACTTCCTAATGCTAGTGATAAGTCTCTTGGTAGCGGCCTATCATTGAACGTAAAACGATCTAAGTAGCGTATTGCGTTGCCAATACCCAGCTCTTGCAGTAAGCGAATTGAAACTAAGTTTTTAGATTTATACAAAGCTTGACGAATGGTTGTTGGCCCAGAAAAAGTACCGCCTGAATTTTGAGGTCGCCAATCACTTTCGAGTTGTTGATCTGAGAATACAATGGGAGCATCATTAATAAGAGTGGCAGCGGTGAAACCACTTTCGAGGGCGGCTGCGTATATGAAAGGCTTCAGGTTTGAGCCAGTTTGGCGATGGGCTTGAGTAGCACGATTAAACTTACTTGATCTGAAATCAAAGCCACCAATTAATGCGCTAATTGCGCCTTCATTTGGTTGTATAGCAATTAAACTGGCGCTGACATCAGGAATTTGCGTTATGAATAAATCTTGGCTTTTAGACGAGGTTTTTATTCGGATCACATCTCCGGGCTTAAATAATTCTGCAAGATTATTTACCGTTGGGCCGCGTTTATTTTCTGTGATGTAGACTCGTAAAGGGTTGGTTTTTTTATTCCAAAGAAAGACAATATTTTGGTTGTCAGGAAGGAGTAAATGTACGTAATTCTGAGGGTTAATTGACGGTGACTGTTCTTCATTGTTATGGAGCTCTGGGGCATCGTTTGACACTGCTTGAGGTGGCTTTGGCGTGTTAGAGAAAGATATGATTACTGCTGGCCGTAGACCGTTGATCGTCTGTAATTGATTGATCATTGATGGCCATTGCTCGCGCTGATCCAAAGGAAACGTTTGCTCAGGTCCGCGGTGGCCATGCCTTAGATCATAGTTGTATAAGCCGTTTTCGACGGCTTGTTGAGCCAGTATTTGCTGGTGACTATTAATAGTTGTTTTAATGGTAAAGCCATCGGTATACGCATTACGTCCCAGTTTTTCTACTGCAAGATTACGTGCTATTTCCGCAGCATGACCGGCCTCTAATTCAAGAGTGGTGCCATGATAGCGAGCAGTGACTGGTTGTGAGGTAGATAGTGTCTGCTCCTCCTCGGATATAAAACCTAGCTTGTTCATCCTGCCTAGAATCCAATTGCGACGTATTAATGCTCGCTGAGGGTTGTTGATGGGGTTATAAGCCGAAGGCGCTTTTGGTAAGCCGGCAATCATTGCTAATTGCGCTAGATTTAGCTCATTAATCGGCTTCCCATAATAGACCTGTGCCGCAGCTTGAACTCCATAAGCGCGTTTGCCTAAATAAATTTTATTCATATAAAGCTCAAGAATTTGATCTTTAGACAGGCTTTGTTCTATTTGTATGGCCAAAAAAATCTCGTTGAATTTCCGTAAAAAAGTTTTCTCACTGCTAAGGAAAAAATTGCGAGCAACTTGCATGGTAATAGTGCTACCGCCACTTTGAATCTTACCAGATGCGAAGAGTTGCAATGCGGCTCGCAACAATCCTGCCATGTCGACACCTTGATGTTGTAAAAATCTATCGTCCTCCGCTGACAAAATAGCGTTGATAAATTGAGAGGGCACTTGTTCTTTTTTTATTGGAGTTCTTAGCTTTTCTCCAAACTCTCCCATTAATTTTCCATTTTGTGAATAGATTCGCAAAGGTACTTGAAATTTTGCCTCTTGCAGCACATCGACTGACGGTAACTTCGGGCTAAGATATAAATATGTTGCACAGACAATGATGACGCCAGATAGAGCGACTAACAGGATCAATGTAAAAAGAGTTTTTAATGTGGACTTTCGTGCTTGCATATTTGTCTGTTTGACCTTGGGGACACAAATTATTAATTGGACAGGATAGCGAAAAGAAAGCGAAGAAAACAAGTAAAAAAAGCGAATCGCAGAAATAAGTGCAAATAACGTTCCAAAGCAAGCCATTATCTAACAACTTGGCGAATTATTCACGAACAGAGGAGGGTGACGATGGTGAAGTATATCAATAACTTAAAAATAGTAATGCAATCGTTACAAGACACTATTAATTCATATGGCATTAAACGTGCGGTAAAAAATCTGCGGAAGACGCCTTCTTTACTGGGTATCGATATAAATGACCAGTTTATAGTGCTGGTTGAGTTAGATGCAGACGGTCAAGATTTGACAGTCATAAGTTATGCAATTAAAAAATTACCAATGAACGCCATTGTGAATGGGGCAATAAAAAATCCTGATATTGTTTGCGAGCAGCTATTAAGTTTAATTGAAGAGGCAAACACTCGAACCAAAAAAGTTGCAATAGCTGTTTCAGGGTCTTCAGTTATTACTAAAACGATTTATATGCCAGCCAATCTGAATGACGATTATCTGGAAGCAAAAATATTTGCTGATGCAGACAAGTATATTCCTTATCCGCTGGATGATGTGTCGATAGACTTTGCAACAATCAATACCGGCGGTAATAAAGACAGTGAAATATTATTGGCAGCATGCCGAAAAGAAATGATTGATGAAAGAGTCGATATACTTACAAAAATTGGCTTAGACCCTGTCATTGTTGATATTAAGATTTACAATATTGAACGTGCCTTTTCCTTGATTAAAAAAAACCATGCCTACAAAAGTAATGAAATCATTGCTTTATTTGAGCGTAATTCTGGCTTATCTCTGACGGTGATAAAAGGTGAGACGGCTGTTTTTCATAAAGAAGGGTCTTTCGTTGTCAATGATAACGAAACCGATCGAGCCATAGACGATAAAGTAAAAAGCGCTGAAAATGAACTGCTTCAATTAGTCGGTGAAGATAATAAAAATGAAGACAAAGAAAAAATTGCTCTGCACATACAAGCTGCCTTGCAATTTTTCATGTCTTCAAGTCAGCACGAACAAATTGACCGTATTATATTAGCAGGTAATTTTTTGTCTATTAACGAGCTTTCAATTTGGCTAGGTGATTGGCTTAAAATACCAACCAGCGTTGCGAATCCACTGGCTCATATGCAAGTGGCTGAGTCAGTAGACTGTCATGCAATAAACGATAACGGTTCATTGTCGATGGTTGCATGCGGACTTGCGATGCGAGGCCTGTCGTGTCAATAACGATTAACTTATTACCGTGGCGTGAAAATGCCCGTGAAAAAGTCAGAAAAGATTTCTTAAGAAATCTAGTGATATGTTTTATTTTATCAATGATCAGTTGCATGCTAGCGTTTTATGACGTTGAGCGTCGTATATCAAAGCAAGTATCACGAAATGGTTATTTATTAACTCACGTATCACTTTTAGATAAAAAAATAAATCAGATTAAAAGTATATCGATTCAACGTGAACAATTAGATTTTCGAATGGAGGTTATACAATCCTTGCAAGGCTATCGACCTATGGTTGTTCATGTGTTTGATCAGCTGGTTAAAACGTTGCCAGAGGGTGTTTATTACACGAATTTATCAAGGCAGCAACAGATGTTAACAATCGTGGGTTTGGCTTCAGTCAATGGTCAGGTCTCTTCATTAATGAGAAGGCTAGACGCCTCACCGTGGCTGCAAGGGGCTGAGCTTCTATCCATCGTTGAGAGCGACCAACAACAACCTTTAAAACGTTTTGTTCTCGAGGTTGATGTTCATCAAATTAATAATCAGCCAGATGAGCCTGATTCATGAAAGTACAATTCTTATCGATTCAAATTTGGGTAAAAAATTTGCGGCATTTTGATATGGCTGCAATTGATTGGTATGACCTTAGTTCTTGGCCTAAAGGTCTGAGAGTCTCGGTGCTGTCAATTTTTTTTATAATTTGTTTATCTGCCTCAGGTTTTTTAGTGTTAAAAGAAAAAATTGACTTATTACTTTTTGAAAAAAATAAAGAGTTAAGTCTTAAAATTGATTATCAGAAAAAATACGCAGAGGCTGCTGATCTAACAAAGTTAAAACAACAAGTCCTTCAAATGCAAACTATTTTTGAAGGACTGATTGGCCAGCTTCCCTCAGAGACTGAAGTTCCCGCGTTGCTTGAAGATATAACTCATGCGGGTGTAAATAACGGTTTAGTGTTCAAAAAAATTGAGTTAAAAGATGAAATACCTAAAGATTTCTTCATTGAGCTTCCCATTATGATCGACGTTTCAGGTTCGTATCATGACTTGGCGGCTTTTGTTAGTGGAGTTTCAAGTTTGCCGCGAATTGTTACGCTACATGACTTTGATATATCTTTAGAAGATAACAGTTCTGACCAGCTTTCGATGACTATTTTAGCAAAAACATACCGTTATAAAATTGCTGAAAAAAATTCTGCAATGGCAGGTGGTTGACATGAGGAGCGTTATTCTTTGTGTGGTTGTTTTCTTGTCTTCTTGTGGTGGCAACAACCATCAAGATTTGGCTGCATTCATTGACGCAGTGAGTCGTGATGCAGTACCAACAGTTATCGATATCCCTAAGTCCGAAAGCTATCACTCTTTTAAATACGATGTTGCTAGTTATCGGTCGCCTTTTACGCCTGCAATTGATTCTCTGCCTGAAAAAAACCTATCGCATAATGAGCAGGATATGGTTAAGCCAGATTTTAACAGGGCTAAGCATTACTTAGAAAGTATTCAAATCGAGAAGATGACTATGGTTGGAACGATCAGTCAATTTTCTATTCAATGGGCTTTATTAATGACCAGTAACGGCCAAATACATAAGGTAAAAAAGGGTCAATTTATTGGGCGAAATCATGGCCGTGTCACGGATGTAAGTAATGAGTATTTACAAGTTAATGAAATAATTAGTAATGGCCAAAACACTTGGGCTAATCGAGTGAGGACAATAAAAATGCAGGTAATTAAACAATGATAATTAGCATTTATAAACGGGTATCGGGTCAATTTTTATCTTGCTTTCTCTGCCTTCTACTATCGAATGTGCAGGCGGGACAGATAACAGATCTTAATTTTCAATTGGGAAGCAATGGCACCCCGAGCTTAGTGGTTACCTTTTTTGATCGAGTGATGAAGCCTTCTATTGTTGTTAATCAATATTCGATTGTTTTAGATTTTCCTTCAACGGAGCTTAAAGAAGGCCTTGCAAACAATTATAACGTTCAAGACTTTAACACAGTTGCGAATAATTTTTTCGTTAAAAGGGTCGATGACCGCATAAATATTGAAATTTTCACTGAGTCGCCAACGACCTTAACTTCGGTTTTTTCTCTGCATCAATTTACACTTACTCTTGAAAATAAAAATGATATTGGTATGAGCGATACAATAGAGCCAATTTATAGCGGCGACCCCTTATCATTGAATTTCCAAGATATTCAGGTTCGCTCTGTTCTGCAAATTATTGCAGATTTTACTGACTTGAACTTAGTAACATCAGATTCTGTCACTGGTAGCATCACCTTAAGATTAAAAGATGTGCCATGGGATCAAGCCTTAGCATTGATCTTAAAAACCAAAGGCCTTGGCCAGCACCGTGTTGGAAATGTGTTAATGGTGGCGCCAGCTAATGAAATTGCTGAGCGAGAGTTACAGGCAATTGAGTCTCGTCAGCAGCTAGAGAATTTGTCACCATTGCATACAGAAATAATACACATTCGTTACGCAACAGCAAATGACATTTATTCATTGTTGGGTGATCAAGCTAGTTTAGAACCGTACGCTGACGTTGGCAGCGACAGTGCACCATTTCTATCATCGCGAGGAAGAATAGTTGTCGATCAGAGAACCAACGCACTTTTGGTCACTGATACAACAGATAATATAGCTACCTTTCGCGAGCTTATTGAACAGATAGACATTCCCCTTAGGCAGGTTATGGTTGAGGCGAGAATTGTTGTGGCCAATGATAGCTTTGATCAGCAAATTGGGGTTCGCTGGGGCGGTGGTGCGGCTCAACAAGGCACTGGGGATCGCTTTGGTATCGGTGGCAGTCTTGAGTCATTGTCTAACCCGTCAGGCTCGGGTGATGATCTTACTAGTGTCTTCGATTTTGCCAATGGTAATGCAAGTCTTCGCTTTCCCGAGGCCAATTTTGTTGATCTTGGTGTGAGTGAGGCTATCGGCCAACCCCAGACTATTGCGGTTGGCTTTCTCAGTGATAATTTTGCCCTCAACGCTGAACTAAGCGCTATTGCTGCAGAAGGTCGAGGAGAGATTATTTCACAACCAAGGATCATCACTGGTGATAAGCAAGAGGCTGAAATAAAATCAGGTGAAGAGATTCCCTATGTAGAATCTTCTGCTAGTGGTCGATCCACAATCAAGTTTAGAGAGGCCGTGTTAAGTTTAAACGTTAGGCCTACCATCACCGCTGATAATCGGTTAATACTGGACTTGGTGATTAAGCAAGACTCGCGCAGTGAAGATAAAGTCTATGGAGAGAATAATTCACAAGTACCAATTATTTTAAAAAATGAGATACGGACTCAGGCCTTAGTCGACAACGGCAAGACAATTGTATTAGGTGGTATATTTAGAGAAAGTGAATTGGAGCAAGAGACCAAAGTGCCATTATTAGGCGATATTCCCTTACTAGGACGGTTGTTTAAACGAACCATCGTTGGCCACCAAAAAAATGAGCTACTTATTTTTATAACACCTAAAATATTAACTGATCGCGTGTTAGACTAATTCAGTTGCCTTGTGCTATAAATAGCTACTTTTAACCAGCTAGCAAAAGTAATTCGGTGCTTTATGACAGTCGTAACGAGAATTTTCCTGATAGGTCCAATGGGGGCTGGTAAAACAACTATTGGGCGTTATTTAGCGAATGCATTGCAATTGCCTTTTATTGATACCGACCATGAGATAGAAGAGCGCAGCGGCGCAGATATCCCTTGGATATTTGATGTTGAAGGGGAGCAAGGCTTTCGCGATCGTGAGCATAAAGTGTTATGTGATATATGTCAGGCATCGCCTGCGGTCATTGCTACAGGTGGCGGTATTGTTGTTCGAGAAGATAATAGGCATTTATTAAGCCAGTCTGGCACCTCAGTTTTTTTGCAGGCCAGTGTGAATCAGCAGCTCAAACGGACGGGTAACGATCGCTCTCGACCGCTTCTTAATCATGGAGATCCAGAGCAGACACTTAAGGCGTTGATGACAATCCGCGAGCCTTTGTATAAAGAAGTGGCTGATATTATCTGTGCAACTGAAAATAATAAGCCCCGCTTAACCGCACAGTCTATTGTTAAAGAGCTTGAATTACTGCACAGCAGCAACAAAAATTCGCGTCACACGCCACAATGAATGGCCCCCTAATGCTGCACTGAGATGAAGGTCTGCTCTCGTTTGGTCAATCGATGAGAGGCCAATGGATGGATCAAATAGCTCTTTAAAGATCGCGCATATTTTGATTTTACCGTTGTTAATGGTTAAATGGCACATATTCATTGAGAAAGGTTGATCAACGTGACATCTATCACTCTTCAAGTCGACTTGGCCGAGCGAAGTTATCCCATCACCATCGGTGAGGGACTATTAAAAGACGACGCCCTGTTACGGCAGCATATTGGCTCTGGCCAGCTAATGGTCGTCACTAATGAAACGATTGCACCGTTGTACTTAGAGCCACTGCTCGCTAAAATGCCGAGTGCGCATTCCATTATCTTGCCCGATGGCGAACAATACAAAAAACTGGCAACGGTTGAGCGCGTATTTGAGGCGCTTTTGAATCAGCGCCATAATCGAAGCACAACATTGATTGCCCTGGGTGGCGGTGTTGTTGGGGACATGACAGGTTTCGCTGCTGCATGTTACCAGCGAGGGGTTAGGTTTATCCAGATACCTACAACGCTGCTTGCCCAAGTTGACTCATCCGTTGGCGGTAAAACAGGGGTGAATCATGCTTTAGGTAAGAATATGATCGGTGCATTTCACCAGCCCGCGTCGGTGTTAATTGATACTGATACACTGTCAACCCTGCCTTCGCGTGAGTATCAAGCCGGTTTAGCGGAGGTGATCAAGTACGGTTTGATTTGTGACGCTGATTTCTTCGTTTGGCTTGAGGACAACATAGCGGCTCTAATGGCCCGGAATCAAGCGGTTTTGCAATACGCTATTGCACGATCTTGTGAAAATAAAGCCAAGGTGGTAGCAGCAGATGAACGTGAAGGCGGTATCCGCGCGATTCTTAATTTAGGTCATACATTTGGTCACGCAATTGAGACAGCCACCCAATACAAGACGTGGCTTCACGGTGAAGCTGTCGGCTTTGGGATGATCATGGCCCTCGATCTTTCCATGCGGTTAGGGCTCATCAAAGCATCGGAGCTTAGACGGGCGATTGGTTTGATCGCCGCGGCTGGGTTACCCGTCTCAGCACCTGATAATTTACCTGATACCGATGCGATGATGGCGTTAATGGGCATGGACAAAAAAGTTCTTGATGGTCAGTTACGCTTAGTACTGCTGCGCGCGATAGGCGAAGCTTTTATCAGTAATGATTTTGATACTGATTTACTTAAACAAACCTTACAGCAGTATTTGTAAGAATAATTCCTGGCTGTTGGTTCTATGGTGATGAAAATAAATAGAGAATCTGACGCACAAGTTGACTTGCATCAACGTCGCTCCTCCGGTTCGGGTAATGCTATCCCTGCCACATCACCAGCAGCATCTGAAATGTACAGAGATGAAAAAAAGCGTGCTCAATTTAACGCCTACCTAACTAGATATCAGTTTGAGCGAGACCCTTTTTCTGATCAGGATAATAGCGGTTTATTTTATCCAGGCTCAGGCCGCCAGCAAGCAGTTCAATCATTATTGCATTACTCACGTTATGGCAGCACGCCTGTCTTTCTTACGGGTCCTTCCGGTGCTGGCAAAACGGCAACCTTGAGTGCTGCTGTGCGTGAATTAAAAGGTGATGTCGATATTGCAAGCATTCGAGCCGAATTAATGATGACCACAGCGCAAGTTTTTACCAGACTTGCCGCAGGCTTAGGCATTGATATCGATAATGACAACATGATCAATGTTGAGTTATTGGGTCAAAGTTTGCTGGCGTTTTTTGAGAGTAATACGGCGATTGAGCGACAATCCCTTATTTGTATTGATAATATTGAAGACTTAGGTCACGAGGCGTTAGCCTCAGTATTTACGCTAATAGCAGCGGCAGAGGGTCAGTTAGCGGCTATTTTAGTCGGGCAACAGCCAGCACTGAGTTTATTGGATGCCGCCGCAGAAACGCACAATTTATTGATTAATCGCATCGAACTGACGCCTTTTAATCAGTCAGAGGTTTACGAATATGTTCTTTATCGTCTGGAAGCGGTAGGATTTAAACACGATTTTCCACTCAGTCAAATGCAGTTGCAGGCCTTAACATATCGGAGTCAGGGTAGTGTGAGGCAATTGCATCAAGTGGTGCGCAGCATGTTGATGGCAGGAAAAGATAATCAACCGGTTTCACGTAAGCCATTTCCATTGGGCCACGCAATTGTATTGATCTTACTAACAGCCGTGATCGTCTTCACTTACAACTCGGAGGTAGATAAACCGTTGCCTTTCAGTGTGGAGCCAATTGTCTTAGTGGGCAGTAGTGATATTACGATCAAAGAGGCAAACAGTGGTGCCATACCGCGTGACGATCAGGGGCAGATTGCTGTTGGCAACAGCCCTTCTTCGTCCAAGACTGCTGATAGTGTCAGGGCGAGCTTAGACGCACTTACCCAAGGCATACCCATAATGGCTGAGCCGCCAATAAATGCACAAAATGGCGCGGTGAATGAAAAGCCACCCACGGCAGACTTGACACCGTCTGGAGAACGTTTATCCGAAGACATCCGTTTAGAGCGTGCTAAAGGTAATGCTGAAGGCAAAGTTTTAACCAATAATAGTGATCGTTTTGAAGCGACTAGCAAACGATTAACGATAGCTGATTGGCCAGATACAGGTTATGCCCTGCAAATTTTTGGGACCCATAACCTTAAACGAGCTGTGCAGTTGGTTGAGGAATATGCCGAACAGCTGCCTTTAGTTGTGTATGAAACTCGTTATAGTGATAAACCGTGGTTTGTTGTGGTCAGCGGCCCTTATTTAGGCCGTGATGAGGCAAAACAAGCCATTGAAACACTGTCAGGAGGCCTGCAGCGCCTGAGACCTTGGCCGCGTAACATTGCCAGTATTCAGTCAGATATGCAGCGATTTAGTGCTGTTATTAATGCTGAACGAGAGTAAAATGAGTGAATAAATATAGCCGCGAGTTATTTGCTTTATTAGAGTAAGCCAGCTATTTTTATGTCTGTATTCATGCAGCGAGTGTGGTTTGTGGTGTTGGCCAAGTGCTTGCTGATTGAATTGCTGAGCCTGGCCGATGAATACTGAAAAAGAAACGGATTACGTCAATAACCCAAAGCATAAAAGCGTTATTGAGGTGATGTATATTAAGCTAACACTTTTTTTACCCAGTGAACTTCCATGGCAGCATTAAAAAATGATCGTTTTATCAAAGCTCTACTTCGTCAACCGGTTGATGAGACGCCCGTATGGCTGATGCGACAAGCCGGACGCTATTTGCCAGAGTACCGAGAAACGCGAGCTAAAGCGGGTGATTTCTTATCGCTATGCAAAAACACAGAGTTGGCGACGGAAGTGACTTTACAGCCCTTGGCAAGATTCCCTCTCGACGCAGCTATTTTATTTTCTGATATTTTAACCATACCTGATGCAATGGGGCTCGGGTTGTATTTTGCCGAGGGAGAAGGGCCTAAATTCGAACGCCCGCTCAGTTCGCAAGCAGCTATTGAGAATTTGCCGATCGACGTGCTTGGCGATTTGCAATACGTGATGGACGCGGTGTCGATGATTCGTCAAGTTTTAGATGGTTCAGTGCCTTTAATTGGTTTTACTGGAAGTCCATGGACCCTAGCAACTTACATGGTTGAAGGTGGCTCAACCCGTGAGTTCAAAAAAATTAAGCGATTACTGTACGGCAATCCAATCGCGATGCATCTATTGTTAGATAAGTTAGCCATAGTTGTTACTGATTATTTGAATGCGCAGATTGAGGCCGGTGCGCAAGTTGTGCAAATATTTGATACCTGGGGCGGTGTTCTGAGCCATGCCAGTTACTTAGAGTTTTCACTGGCTTATATTCAGAAAATCATTCAGGGACTAAACACTGACCGACCGGATGGAAGTGTGGTTCCAGTTATTGCATTTACCAAAGGTGGCGGGCCATGGCTAGACGCAATCAGTGAATGCGGTTGTCATGCCGTGGGTCTTGATTGGACGGTCGATCTCGGTGCAGCAAAGGCTCAGATCGGGAATAAAGTTGCTTTACAAGGCAATATGGACCCCAGCATTTTACTCGCACCTATTCCTGTCATCGAACAAGAAGTTAAGCGACTCTTAACGTCTTATGGTCAACATGGTCCAGGTGATGGCCATATTTTTAATCTGGGTCATGGTATTACTCCCGATGTTGACCCCGAACATGCAGCGGCGTTTATTGCCGCGGTAAAAAAGTTTTCTCCGAGCTATCACCTTTAGTATTTTTTACTGTCGTTGCCTAATTGAGATTTTGGTTCATTGATAATGACGGCATTTGCTCATCGGGCTGACCGATCACTACCGCCGGCACGCCAGTCACCATTGAGTGCGCAGGGACATCGTTTAGCACAACACTGCCTGCGCCGACTTTTGCACCCTCGCCGATATGTATGTTCCCTAAGATTTTACTGCCGGCACCGATTAACACGCCAGCGCCTATTTTTGGATGACGATCTTTGGTTTCTTTACCCGTACCGCCAAGCGTCACAGATTGCATAATCGAAACATTATCACCGATAACACTGGTTTCCCCAATGACAATGCCTGTTGCATGGTCAAGCATTAGGCCATAACCTACAGTGGCAGCTGGGTGAATATCCACACTAAAACAGGTCGAAATTCGGCTTTGTAAAAATAGTGCAAACTCGCGGCGTTGCTGATGCCACAGCCAATTTGCGACACGAAAAGCTTGTAGCGCATGAAACCCTTTGTAATACAAAAAAGGCGTGCCACATTCGCTGCATGCAGAATCGCGATTTCGAATGGCTAAAATATCGCTAAAAGCCGCGTCAATGATAGTGCTGTCGTTACCGTATGACTCGTTAATTATTTCTTGTAACGAGTAAGCAGAAGCCGTGGTATTGCACAGTAAGTTAGATAAATGAAAAGATAAGGCCGATGAGAAATCGTCATGATCGAGAATAGTTTTATATAAGAAACTGGCCAATAAATGTTCGGCATCGGCTTCTTTTTTAGCCTCAGTTAAAATGCATTCCCACGTTTTTATTTTTTCACTTGCAAATTCAGCGTCTGAAGGAAGTGGCGGATGATTAGTCATTTAAGATCTCCATATAATGAAGGTGCAAGGTCTGGCTTTAATGCCCAACTAATGTTGTTAAGCATGGTGATGACTGTCAATACTTAGATCAGCGGTTAACTGCCAAAGTGTGTGATTACTTTGATGATATTTTTTTTCAAAGTCAGACAGGCATTGTGCGAAATCCAATGTTAGTATTTTCTTTTGGCTACAGAAATGAAATATTGATAATGCGGACGAAAATTCGTCGATGTAGACAGGCCAATTACTTCGTACTTCAAGCTGACCGCCTAAAGACATGATCGTTTTAAGCATTGGCGATGTGTGCCAGCGTCGTTTAACGTGTTGTTTTTTTGGCCATGGGTTCGGGTAGAGTATAAAGTGACGCAGTAACTTTATATTGTCATCTGCAGCTAAACGCCAAAAGTCAATTAGGTCAGCCCTTACTAAAATAAAGTTTTTGTCTTGGCCTGATCGATGCCAGTTATCGGTATTCCTCGTCAGTCGAGACAGGGATTTATCAATACCAATGATAAAAGAGTCAGGGTATTGTGCGGCTAAATTTGCCGTGCTGTTGCCGTTCCCACAGCCTGAATCAAATATAATCGAGGATCTATTTATCGATGCTTTTGCTTTTTGGTAGGCCAGATAATTGTGTTCTGCGATGGGCCGCTTAAACTCAGAATGCCAGTGTTTCAATACAATCTCACCGACCTTTTCATGAGGTCCAGCTTGGTTGCTGTTAACACTTTTTGAAGAGTATTCCATATTAATGGCTGCAGTCGGTCATAATAAACAATCGCCAGCATGTTTATTTAATGGTTTATATTATGGCATAGTATACCATTAGATATTGATGGCTTGAGAGTTAAGTCGAAGTAAATACGCTGGGGACCGTGATAATGCAGAAAGATTATCGACCTTATTGGATTAAAAAGACCTACTTAAGATTACGCAGTGGGTATGCTGAATACTTTTTGCGACCTCGATTTAAATCTTTAGGACAATTTGGCACTTTTATGCGTCCGTGGCATATAAAAATCAATGGTGATGGTATTTCTTTAGGTGATTGCGCAACGATAGTCGCTGAGCCTGATCGCCATGTTTCTATCGGCGTTTGGGGCGTAAGTGAAGGTGAAGGCGAGATCATCATCGGTCGTTACGTCATGATATCACCGGGTGTCAGGATGAGCGCAGCAAATAAGATCACAATTGGTGAAAGTTGTATGTTCGCCAATGGCGCGTATATAACTGACTCTGATTGGCACGGTATTTATGACCGTATGAGTCGCGATCAAGCTAGTAAGCCTGTAGTTATAGAAGATAATGTGTGGATTGGTGATCATGCCACTGTTTTAAAAGGTGTCCATATTGGTAAAAATAGTATTGTTGCTGCGGGTTCAGTGGTGACAAAAAATGTACCCTCGAATACGATTGTGGCGGGCAACCCAGCTGTTAAAGTGCGTGACCTTGATCCCGAGCAAGGGTTTAAGACGCGCGGTGATTTTTTTGCTGACCCGCTAGAGCATATAAAAGAATACGATCAGATTGATCGTATGGTATTGGAAGGCAACTCATTTTGGGTTTGGTTTATTAGTCTTTTTTGGCCAGGAATAAAAAAGCAGTGACGTTAATTTGCTGCTGAAGTGATCGGTAATTGCTGGGTTATAGGTAGTGCCAATTGGAAGCATGACCCTTCTCCTACCTGGCTAGTCAGACTAATAGTGCCGCCAATTAATTGAGCAAAGTGCATGGCTATCGAGAGGCCGAGCCCAGTGCCCACAAACTTTCTCGTTTCACTGCCATCAATCTGTCTAAAGGGCTCAAAAATAATGGCTTGTTGCTCTGGGCTAATTCCAATGCCGCTGTCGATGACATCGATGGTGAGTGCATTCCGATCAATTTTCGCTAGTAATTGAATGGAGCCTTGCTGAGTAAATTTAGCGGCATTGCTCAGTAAGTTCAATAACACTTGAAATAATTTCTTCTGATCAATATAAATATCTTGCTGGATGCTTTCGGCATCAATAATTAATTGGTTATTATTTTTTTCGATGAGTGGTGCAATGGTATCAGCCACTGTTTTTAATAATTCATTAATATTTATGTGTTGATTATTCAGCTCCATTTTTCCTGCTTCGATTTTAGAAATGTCTAAAATCGAATTAATTAAACTTAACAAGTGGTCGGCGTTATGAGTGATTTTATCGAGGTCTTTTTGCGTGTTCATCACACCCTCATCAAGCATTAATTCTTTAACAACCTCTGAATAGCCAATAATGCTTTGTAGCGGCGTACGAAGTTCATGGGTGACATTGGCAAGAAACTCTGTTTTGTGCTGGTTTGCCTCGAGAGCAGCATCTCTTGCTTGGACTAACTCACTCGTTCTTAAAGCGACCTCTGTTTTAAGTAGATTTTTCTGGCTACGCAATTTCTGATCGCGTTCTGCTAGGTTAGAAATCATTTGGTTGTAAACTTCGGCAACTTTAATGATTTCTTTGGATGCGTTGTCATCAATATCAGAAATTTTATAGATTCCGTCTGACGTTTGCTCCATCACTTTAGTAAGCTTATTCATTGGCTTTAATAGCCGCCGCAAGGTAAGAATTAATAGCGATGCGAATACGAGACCGTAGCCTAAACCAAGGCCAAGGTTTCGAATAAATAGTAATAGTTGAAAGTCACGTAATTCAGACGTATCAATTTGTAAGGCAACATAGCCCAGGTATATTTCTTCGATACCTTCATTATTAAGGCCAAAGCTACTGTCATCTTCATTATAGGATGTGAAAACCGGTGCAGCAATTTGCCATGTTGTTTGGCCGCTAGAAAAAATTTTTGCAGTCTTATTTTGCCAGTCATTTTTTTCCAGTGATGAGAGTATTTCCTCGGTAGTTTCACCCTTGTCTAAGAGGACAATATTGCTGTCGCTGATTACTGCAACATGCTTAACGCTAGGGTAGTTTAAGGTGGCTAGCGCCGCTTCTTTTGCATTTTCACCGCTTTCATAAATTAACGCGAGCTCACTGAGTTGGGCGAAGTGCTCGGTAGCCTGCAAGCCCTCGCGCTCATAAAACTTAGCAATCATATTGCTGGCAATATAGGAATAGGCAAATGCAGCGGCAATAGCGATAATAAAGCCAGTAATGGCAAAGTTGATAAAAAGCTTTTTTTGAAAGCTTTCAGGTTTGACGTTCTCTCTTTTTTTTCGTCGATGTAAGGAGGCAGTAATTGATTGTATGCGATTCATTTATCCTCCTTGACTAACGTTGTGTCGGAAATACTTTGTCAAATTCTGCTCGATCTGCTGTGCTTAATCGAATGCCAATATGTGAACTGGTTCGTAAATTTATAGCAACACGAAGATCTTCTGTTCCAACAATAGTGTCATGGGTTTTACCGTTAAAGTGGTCGGAAGCAAAAGCCGCAAGTTGGCCACCCATTTTTTGATGTTCAGGATAGATTGCCATTAAGCCACCGAGTTTAGTGTGTGATGGGTTATTAGAAAAAACGGCAAGCTTTTTACTCCATGCACGTTGGAGTAACATAGGAAGTATGGTTTTGGATGGCACTATATTTCTTAGTGGCAGCCAGACAGCTGAAGTGTTCGGCTTGGCATCATCTAATAACTGTTTGTATGATTGAACCCCTACCTTTATATTTGTAGCGTTGTAACCAATGACTGTAAAACCATACTTTGGGGCTATTTTTTGTGCTTGATCAAACCACCAACCATTTAGTGACTCGTTATACACAAGCATGACATCTTCTATGTGAGGCGCGACGCGTTTAAGTTCTTTTAACGCCGCTTCAGGATCGCTGGATAAACTAAGCGTAGGTCTAAATGACTGATTTCCAGTAATCCCTCCAGCAATGACGAGTGTGTCCATGGGCAATAATTTGGCTAAGTGATAACTGGTATTGCCGAGCGCAATCACTAGTTCACTTTTATGCTTGAGGATGTGCTGTTCGACCATCCCAATGGATGATTCTTTATCGACCATTAGCGTAGAAATATCAAGGTCGTGATTAGACGCAATGCCCTTAGCCACATCCGCATAGACCGCTTTAGCCATGCCCGTCACTGTGGGCATGATGAGCAGGGTTTTTATCGGAGTGTCGTTGGTAGCGTTGCTATGAAAGGTGCTGGCTGCAAGGGTATCGTTGGCACGGCTAACAGAGCTAATTATGACGAACAGAATCAGGCAAGCTGCACGTTGTAATAAGAGGTGCAGCGCGTGTTTACTCGATTGGCAGAGCGGTTGATTAGTTGTCTTTATATGAATCAATGGCTTGCATTATCCCTAGCAGTAAACCGTTATTGGCGACCAAGCAAATTGTGTGCCTGTATTACTCATGCTATAAAAATCGTTACCGTGAATATTAAGTTTGGCAGATATTCAGTAATTTGCAGGCAATATTTGTTTAATTTTTAGCACCTTTGTAAATAATTCATTAAAACCAATAATTTACATGACAAAATGAAGGTAAGGCTGTAAAAATAGTTCGTATAGTAGGTAAAGCACGGAATATTACTCTTTGAAATATATAGAGCGGTCAACAAAAGGTGTTTCAAATGTATTTCGCCAGCTTTTATTCAAGCTTAAGGGACATTAAGTGTCTGAAATAGAAAAGATTATTGAAAAAAAACAAGCGTCAGGTAACCCGGCCACTCCTGCGTTTACTTATGCCGATTTGATTGTTGATTACCTCAGTCAAATCGATGTTGAGTATGTTTTTGGTATACCCGGTGGCGCTATCGAAGGCCTCTTTGATGCCTTAGCGCGGCGCCACAAAGGCGAAATCCCTCAGGCAGCGGTTCATCATTCCCGTGCGCTTGAGCGCAAAACGCCTCGCTCATTGTCAGGTCCAAAAATGGTGGTGGCTCGGCATGAGACGGGCGCTGCGTTTATGGCCGACGGTTATGCGCGATCAACCGGTCGACTGGGTGTCTGTTGCTCGACCACGGGTCCTGGCGCCACTAATTTATTGACGGGCGTTGCCAATGCCTATGTCGATCGCGTGCCAATGTTAGTTATTACGCCTCAAACCGCGTTGCCAAGCTTTGGTCAGCGGGGGTTTCAAGAGTCGTCGAGTGATTTAGTCGACATAGTGTCTATTTTCGATCACTGTACGCGCTACAGTTCACTGGTCTCGCATCCTGATCAATTAGAAGGTAAATTATTCACGGCCTTATCAACGGCCTTTCGACGCCCTCGTGGCCCTGTCCATTTGAGTATTCCGGCTGACATTTTATCGATGCCCGTGCCGAATGCTGCCGCTAGTTTTAATGTGGCGACTTTGTTAAGAGAGCCTATTGCGGTTGATGATTCAAGTTACCAAGCGTTGTTGAACGCCGTTGAAAAAACACGACATAATGCTCGTAAAATAACCCTTTTTATAGGTGAAGATTGTGGCGATGCGGCCGATCAAATTTTACATTTTGCCGATTTAATTGAAGCCAATATCGTGACTTCTCCGGCAGGAAAGCGCTGGTTGGGCTCAGGCCACCCTCGCTACTGCGGTGTGTTTGGTTTTGCTGGACATGAAAGTGCTCGGCGAGCACTAATTGATGATGGCGTTGATTTAGTTTTAGCGGTAGGTACTAGTTTTAATGAGTTAGATACCGCCGGCTGGGACACGCAGGCGTTATTGAATGATCGCCTTGTGCACATTGCGTCCTCGGTCGCGAGTTTTGATCGGTCGCCCATGGCTTATCTCCATGTTTACGGCAATTTGCATACCTTATTTGCAAAATTGATTGCAGGGCTTGATCCCAAGTACTTAGCCTACCCGCATGCAAGCCTTGATGTGCTTCAACCGTCTCGTTCCAGTCAGCAGTTCATGGCGCAGTTGATACCGGCTGAGATAGAGATTTTTGAGCCAGAAAAATTACTGAGTCAAGACTTGCCCATAAAACCGCAACGCTTAATGGCTGCTTTGACCGAAAAGTGCGCCCCTAACAGCCGATATTTTGTCGATACGGGTAACGCGTGGAGCTGGGCGACCCATTACATGCACCTTCCGAATGCAAACTCGTTTTATATCGCGATGGGCTTCGGTGCGATGGGGTGGGCTATTGGTGCCGTGATTGGCGCTGCTTTTGGAAACCGTCATGCGCCCGTCGTT
Source organism: Cellvibrionales bacterium UBA1963 (assembly GCA_002336035.1). GTDB lineage: Bacteria > Pseudomonadota > Gammaproteobacteria > Pseudomonadales > UBA7434 > UBA7434. The sequence continues at coordinate 6,175 of DDED01000073.1, read as the reverse complement.
TGTATCACGGGTGATGGTTCCTATCTGATGTCTGGGCAAGAAATCACGGTGGCGATTGAGCACCAACTTCCTGTTATTTATGTGATTTTGAACGACCAAGCTTATGGCATGGTCAAACACGGCCAGCGAATGAACAAGGCTGAGGAAATTGGGGCAGAGCTGCCCCCAGTTAACTTTGCTGAAATGGCTCAAGCCATGGGCGTAAAAGCGCATAGAATTGAATGTTGGGAGGATTTTAGTGATATTGATCCGGCTGATTTTAAGTCACCTTCAGGCCCAATGTTACTCGATTTTATAATCGATGGCGAAGAAATGCCGCCAATGAAAACCCGATTAGAAGTTTTACAAGAGGCCAAGCACGGTGTTGAATTCGCCAAGCTGCCTTAAGTCCAGTCACTTATCTTATTGATCTAAATAGGAAAAAATTCCCGTTTTAGAATGTTTACGTTGAACCATCGCGTATTATATCTTGCAGTGTGAAATCTTAAAAATAGCCTATAATTTATTTCGAAGAGGGTCCTTATTGCGGTGAGCATTCTCTTTTTGAAGCGATAGCCATGAACTATGTGTCACTGGCCGCTTTTGGGAATGATGATTTTTATCATTTTGGCATATAAAAAAATATTTCTTTAAGGGTTTAACGAGACCACTGCCATGCAAAATCCAACGTATATTACTCTCATGTTCTTACTCTTCAGTTTTGCGAGTTTCGCGCAAGTAGGCGATGATCTGGTGGGTCTTTATGATGAAGACGAGTTGATCACTATTGCGACAGGCACCGCAAAAGAAGTTCGCTTTGCACCCTCTGTTGCGACGGTCATCACCGCTCGAGACATCAAAACCAGTGGCGCTAAAACGCTGGATCAAGCATTAGAAATGGTGCCTGGCTTACACGTATCAGCATCGTTTAATCGACAAGATGCTATTTATTCGATACGCGGCATTCACACGGGTCAAAACCCCCAAGTGCTATTGCTCATTGACGGTGTGCGCGTTGATCAATTGTTTTCGGGGGCCCGTCCGCCCAACTATTTACTGCCAGTTGCGAATATTGAGCGCATTGAAGTCATTCGCGGGCCTGGTTCAGCCGTTTACGGTGCCGATGCCTTTGCGGGGGTGATCAGCGTCACCACGAAAACTGCCCAGCATCAATCGGGCAATGAAGTAGGGACGAGCTCGGGATCGTTTGGCTCACGGGAAGTTTGGCTCAATAGCAGTGGGCATATTGGTGATTTACAAGTCTCGGCTTCCTTTCAGCACGTGAAAACTGACGGCGATACAGATCGGGTGATCAGTGAGGATGCGCAATCTCAGGCAATCGGTGTGTTTAATCAAGGTCAGGATTTAAATTCACAGGCTTCACTGGCACCTGGTTCTATGGCAACAAACCACGAATTAATAAATAGCAAAATCAAGATCAGTGCCGATTCATGGGGGCTGGATCTTTTTTCTTGGCACCTTGCGAATGCGGGCTTAGGTACCGGAGGCTTTCAGTCACTGGATCCGATCGGCACCGATAAAATCGATTTTTCAGGTGCTAGTTTCTCGACTAAAGACTGGCCGTTAAATAATGACTGGTCGTTACAAGGAAAATTAGATGCGACCTTCATCAATTCTGACACGACCTTTATGTTGCGGCCACCTGGATCTAAAGTTGAATTTCCCTCTGAAGCAGGTCTTGTTACTGCTGAATTCTCTGAAGGCATGCTTGGCAACCCCAGCGGCTTTCAAAAAAATTATTCTGGTGAGCTGGTCTCTTATTACCGTGGCAATACCGAGCATAATTTGCGATTTTCCCTTGGCTTTCGCTATCAACAATTTACCGCCAGTGAAACGAAAAACTTTGCGATCACTAATTTTATGACTTCGGATTTTGAGTCACTAGTCGATGTCACGGGTACCGCGGAGGTCTATGCACCCGATAAAAATCGCGAGCATTATTCTTTTTCTATTCAAGACGAATGGCGGTTTGCTAATGACTGGGAATTAACTGCCGGATTACGGTACGATACTTTTAACCAATTTGGTGATTCAGTTAATCCGCGGTTGGCATTAGTTTGGTCAACAGCCTATAACCTTACCACCAAATTTTTGTATGGCCGAGCCTTTCGAGCCCCGTCATTTGGCGAACTTTATGCGCAAAATAATCCGTCTTTAATTGGCAATGCTAACTTAGCCCCTGAAGTGATTGACACGTATGAAATTGCCTTTGATTACCGGCCAAGTTACGATCTCGATCTAAAACTTAACGTATTTTACTACAAGATTAAAGATTTGATTGATGTGCAATTTGGAACGCCAGCCTCCAATGCGTTAAAGCAATCAGGTCATGGCTTTGAATTAGAAATGGTATGGCGCCCAAGCGATGTTTTATCGATAGTCAGTAATTATGCATGGCAAAATGCAGAAGATGACGTCACCAGCAAGCAGATTGCTAACGCTCCTAAGCAGCAGTTTTATCTGCGCAGTGTGTGGGCTTTAAATCAAACCATGACCGCTTCTTCAGTAGTGAATTGGGTTGCCGATAGGGCGCGAGCTCCCGGTGATACACGATCGGCTATTGACGATTACACCTCGGTTGATTTGGTTTTACAATATAGCCCAGCAGTTGAAGGCTTGGATATTTCGCTGGTCGGACGTAATATCTTTGATGAAGATATGCGTGAACCGAGCACATCACAGTTTTTAAACGCGCCAGAAATTCCTAATGATTATCCACTCGAAGGTCGATCCATTCATCTTGAGTTCACGTATCAGTTTGGCAGCTAACAAGCAGAGCGGTTGAATTAAAAAAGCAGCTATCCTAGCTGTTTTTTTTTGTTTTAAAAAAACAATAAATCAGCTAAAGTGTTGTATTGACATCATCAAACTCTACTAATTGTTTTAGGCTAAAAGACAGAGAAAAGATCATGACTGATGAAAAGAAAAAGCGACAGGTTGAGGTTAAGCACCGCGATGATCAATATGCCGAACGCTATCGCACGTCTATTTGGCTCGAAGAATCTGAGCACGAAAATCCCTTTGTTGAAACGGCTGCTTTTTGTCACGGTTATTCATTTGAAGAGTTAGTGAAGAAGGTGTCTTACCCACAGATGCTATTCTTGCTGCTAAAGGGCGAACTACCTTCCAAAACACAAGAGCAGTTACTGAATAAAGCATTAGTGGCGTTTTGCCATCCAGGTGTTAGGCATGATGCGGTTCGTGCGGCGGCGCTGGCTGGGGTGGGCAAAACGCTTCCACAAAATATATTACCGATTGCTATGTTAGTTTTTGGTGGTTCTAGAACGGGTTCAGCCGACGTGGCGAAAATGATGCGTTACTTTGCGAAGACTAAACGTCAATCAGCCAGTGAGGCTTTGGCTATCAACCCGACACCTATTGTATTAGGTGACTATTATGGCGAGGCCGATGTGATGGCGGCAAAAATTGCTCAATGGTTATCGCAGGGCGATGACGATACTCCGCATATTGATTGGGGTATGAAACTCGTCGCTGAAGCGCAAAGCGAAAATGAAAAGATCGGCTGGACTAAAGCATCTGTTGCGGCTGCGGTGTTTTGCGATTTAGGCTTAATGCCTAAATTTGGCGTTGCATTGATGCAACTGCTGGCTGCACCGGGGTTATTAGCTCAAGGCGTTGAGCATGCCAACAAGCCGGTGACAGTGTTACCGTTTGTGGGTGATGATGACTATGAAATACAAACGGAGTTTGCGCCCTCATGAGTGATATTGATTTTTTATTGGCTCAGCGTGGTAAATTATTGAATCGTCGAGGCGGTTGGTTAGCTTCAAAAGGGGTGTTTTCATACGGCCAAGACCTACTGCGCGATATGATTCCTAACAAAACTTACTTTCATGTTCTGGGGCTTAATGCCTTGGGTTATGTGCCAGAAGATCGTTTTTGTCGATGGTTGGAAGCCATATTTATTTGTTTAAGCTGGCCCGACCCGCGCATTTGGTGCAATGGTATTGGCGCCTTAGCGGGTTCTGCACACACGACAGTTCTATCAGCTACGGCTGCCGGCATGTTAGCCAGTGACTCAGAAATGTACGGTCCTTTTACTGCCAAAAAAGGTGCGGCATTTATTCAGCAGGCCTTAAAAGAAGTTGAACTTCACGACAGTATCGGCGATTTTGTTGAATCACAAATAAAAATGTCTGGTGGTAAAGTACAATTAATGGGTTTTGCTCGTCCCATCGCAACTGGCGATGAGCGGTTAGAGGCCATGTTGAAATACTCTGAAGATTTAGGTTTTCTGGTTGGAGCGCATGTGCAGTTGGGTCTTGATATCGAACAATATCTCATTGAGCATTATGGCGAGAGTATGAATATAGGGGGTTATGCTTGTGCTTTCTTTTCAGATCAAGGCTTAACGCCTGAGCAGATTTATCGAATTTTTCCCTCGGCAGTCAACAGTGGTGTAACCGCTTGCTACATTGAGCAAGTTGAACAGCCTGATAATGCTTACCTGCCACAGACTTGCGAAGATATTGAATACACTGGGCCGACTAAAAGAGCCTTACCAGATGCTGTTACAGGGTCAACTTAAGTACCAGTTTTTTTAATTGCCGCCTTTTTAGCAAGCTCTTCTATGGGGGCGGGCTTAGCAATCTCATAGCCTTGAAATGCATCGACCTCTAATACCGTTAACACTTCTAATATGGCGCGGTTTTCGACGTATTCACCAATCGTTTTAAGCCCCATCACGTGGCCTACCTCATTAATTGACTTTACCATGGCCATATCTACGGGGTTGTTAAGAATATCTTTAATAAATAAACCGTCAATTTTCAAAATATCAACGGGAAGTTTTTTTAAGTAAGCGAATGATGACATTCCACTGCCAAAATCATCCAATGCAAACTTACAGCCAAGATCTCTGACCGCATCAATGAACTCAAGTGCATTGAGAAAATTTGATATCGCAGCTGTCTCGGTGATTTCAAAACAGATTTTTTCGGGTTGCACACAAGAATTTCTAAAGCATTCTGAAATGAATTCTGAAAAGCTATCGTCACAGATAGAAAGGCCTGAAAGGTTAATTGATATATATTCGACATCATCAAGCGTGGATAAATGATTACCCAGCCATTCAAAAGCTTGGCTAATCACCCATCGGTCGACACTAGGGCTAAAGTTATAGCGTTCGGCTGCTTCTAAATAGGGTGCAGGACTGACCAAATTGTCGTTTTTATCACGAATTCTCAATAATATTTCATAGCTGTCTTTGCCTTCGGGCACACGATTGCTTATCCGCTGCTGAAACAGGCAAGTACGCCCTTCTTTTATAGACTCCATTAGTTCAGTAGCGAGGAGTGCCTCGGTTCGCTTAGCATAAATAGTTTCATCCTTACCGCTGTAGCTTGCCACCCTGTTTTTACCTCGCTCTTTGGCTTTGTTGCAAGCGGCACTCGACGCTGAAATGAGTTCGGTGAGGTCACTGGTTTCATTGTTAATAGAAACAATGCCAATACCAATATTAATATCAAAAGATTTATCATCATAGAGAAATTTTTGATTGGAAAATTCAGAAGCAATTATTTCACAAATACGTTTTGCGGCATTAATGGGGCAGTGCCTTAGTAGAATGCCGAATTCATCTCCACCGACTCTTGCTATCGCATCGCTAGGCGATCGGACTTTTTGTTGGAGTGTGCGAGCGATCTGTTGAAGCATTTGGTCGCCAGCATGATGACCGCAAGTCTCATTAATGATATTAAATTGTGATATTGATACGTGGCATAAGGCATGATTTAGCTCATTATTTTCTACTTCATGAATAGCTAACTTAACTTCTTGGTCAAAAGTGTCACGATTATTTAAGCCGGTTAATGGATCATGACTGGCATGAAATGAAAGTTGTTTTTCAATGTTTTTTGCTTCTGTTCGATCTCGAAATACCAATGTGGCACCAATGGCTAATTGTGAAGAGTCTCTAATTGGCGCCGCTTGTTGCTCAATGATTCTTTCTTGGTTGTCTTTAGTTTTTAAAATATGATTAGCAACCGAATTGATGACTGAGTTTTCAGCAATGGCTCTTTTGACAAGATTGGCAGTTGGGATCCGTGACACTTCATGATAAGTGTGAAATACGTGATCAATCGATCGGCCCATAAGGTCTTGCAGCGGCTCGTTAAGTATTTTTTCTGCAATAGGGTTAATGTAATCTATATGG
>DDED01000151.1 GCA_002336035.1 Cellvibrionales bacterium UBA1963 | reverse complement strand
ATATCATTGCCATCACTAAATGCTCGGTCTATTTTAACCTGATATTGCAGCAACAGATTTTTAGCCTGCAACGCCGAGCTTACTAATGCCAATTCTGAAACGAAAGCATCTACTGGAAAAGAAAATAACACCGCATTGTCAACCGCGTTTAACCGCGTCAACTGATCTTGTGATTGGTCAAATGGTTGAGGTTCGTTGTTCATAAATTTTTTAAAAACCATACGAAGTAACTGAGAAAGCTAAATATAAACGAATGATCTTTCTTTTTAGACAATGCAGACTCGAAAAAAAGAGTGGCTAAAAAGACTCGTCAGAACGTGCTGTCAATACTTCAACACCGCTCGCTGTAACCGCTAATGTATGCTCCCATTGCGCAGATGGTCGACCGTCTTTAGTTTCGACAGTCCAACCATCTCGACGGTTTAATTTGACCTGACGTTTACCCGCGTTCAACATTGGCTCAATAGTAAAGGTCATACCCTCTTTTAAAACCAAGCCTTTGCCAGGCTGACCATAATGCAAGACCTGCGGCTCTTCATGGAAAACAGTGCCAATACCGTGGCCGCAATATTCTCTAACCACGCTGTAGTAGTGCTTGGCAGCATGCTGTTGAATCACGTGACCAATATCACCTAATTGAACGCCAGGCCTAACCAGCTCCATCCCGAGATACAAACATTCCTGAGTAACCTTGATGAGTCTATCGGTGTGCGATGCACCTTCACCAACAGTGAACATTTTACTGGTATCACCGTGAAAACGATCTTTAATAACGGTCACATCAATATTGATAATGTCACCGCTCTTAAGGATTTTTTTATCCGATGGAATACCATGGCAAACCACTTGATTGACCGACGTGCAAATTGATTTTGGAAACCCATTATAGTTTAACGGTGCAGGAACCGCCTGCTGCTGATTGACGATATAATCGTGGCAAATGCGATCTAATTCACCGGTCGACACTCCTGGCACCACAAAGGGCCCAATCATATCGAGTACTTCAGCTGCCAAACGCCCAGCCACCCGCATTTTTTCAATTTCTTCAATCGATTTACTGACAACCGCCATACTTTTTTACTCTAGTGATTTGTTTACAGCCGCAACGACAAATAGGTGCATTCTGTGCTTATTATACAAACTAAGTCAGCACTGTGGCTATAATACGGCATCACAGCCCCAATGATTCACCGATTTCGTTCAATTACCGTGTTTTTTTAACACTATAATGATGGCTCGCCAGTCAGAGCCCACCGTTTCGAGGCAATAGCATCCTAACAAGCGCTGAGCCATACTGTGACAATATGTCGTATGTTTTTTTACCATAAGATCTAGCGAGAAGCACCAAAGAACCCTACGGTGGTTTACTAGGCGCTTTTTCTTCCCACATCAATGCACAGGAAGAAATCAACAAGCAAGAAAAGCCCGAAGACTACGCCATCACTGAAACTCACACGCATGTCTTATTACTCAAAGACCCAGAAACGGGCAAGCTAGACACAACGCCAGTCATCATGGACTTTGCTAGTTCTAAACTTCGTATCTACAGAAACCGGAACTCACAGATCGGCCTCAAAGGTGGCGACCGTTTCGCTGGCCTTTGGAAGCTTACATCTATTTCCGTAGAGAACAAGATGGGCAACGCCTATTTCAATCTCGAGCCTGAATTTATAGGCCGGTCTATAGAAGAAGACTATAAAGCAGCCGAGAAGCTGTATGAGTCTTACACTTAAGTACATAATTGGGGACTTCGGTCCCCTTTTTTATGACTGAACATTCTTTTATAAGATCAATTCACAGGAAACTACCCAAGGAAATATACACATGAAAGATTCACGACACTTACGCTGGTGGAATTCCTGACGCCTTTTACGCAGGACCAGCCGGCATTCTATTTGTCGAGTATAAATATGTAAGAAAATCAACCGCTAAAGAAAGTTTAAAAATACCGTTTGAAATTTCTCCTGTACAGGTACAGTGGTTTGATAACGCAAAAAACGACCATTTTTAAAGCCGTTTTAGTAATCGGCTGCGAGAAGTCGGGAATAATACTAAAAAATAACTTTACTAATACTATTAGTGAAGAGTACTGTCTCGCTAATAATGCATCTATACCTCATATTTCCTCTTGGATCGAGGAAACCACACTAGGAAGGTCGGCAAATGGCTACCCGCAAACGTATTGCACAAAATCTTAAGAGAATCTGGAATAATAAACAAAAAGAATTAGCTTTTACACAAGTGTCAGCCGCTAAACAGTTGGGCTGGACGCAAGGGGCTATCTCCCACTATTTAAACGATATCACTGAGATTGGTGCGCCCGCTATTATTAAGCTGGCTAACTTTCTGGGCGTATCTGCCACTGATATTGACCCAGATATCACGAGCGAGCTACCTGATGTTAAAACACTTGAGCTCCGCTACCACCTTAGTGATTCCACTAAGCGAATAAAAAATAAACTATTGCATTTTAAAATATCTAAAGAAAGTTTTATTATTTACTGTGATAAAGAACAAGAAATATACGATGTGCATGGCGCGTCAATAGCTGGGGGGTCTTACTGCGAAGTTGAAGATATGGCTGGGTCAGCAAAA
>DDED01000105.1 GCA_002336035.1 Cellvibrionales bacterium UBA1963 | reverse complement strand
GCCGTTGCATTACATTAATGAAGAAAGCTCTGTCGGTGTCAAAACTCAAGGTGGACGCGTCGCTCACCAAGCCAATGAAATTGAAATTCGTTGCCTACCCGGTGATTTGCCAGAATACATTGAAGTTGACATGGCTGAAGTTGAAGTCGGTCAAGTTATTCACTTATCGGATGTCACCTTACCCGAAGGTGTTGTCAGCGTCGCTCTTGGCCTTGGCGAAGAACACGACCTAGCCATTGCTAATATTTCGGCACCAAAAGCCGAAGTTGAAACTGACGATGACGCAGCAGCAGACGGTGATGCCGCAGCTGACGCAGCCGATAACGCAGAATCTAAAGACTAGGCTGTCATTGACGCCCGCGCATTATTGCGCAGGCGTCAATGCGTTCTACCATCATGTACAACCATAAAATTAAGCCAAACACGCTGTGTTGCCGCTAGGTAGTGACTATGACTGACACGACGCCTGTACGTCTGCTTGTTGGACTCGGTAATCCGGGTAGTGAATACAGCCAAACACGGCACAACGCCGGCTTCTGGTTGATTGATGAATTGATTCGCCGACTACCGAACAGCTCAACTTTAAACGACGAGACTAAGTTTCACGGCCTTTGTGGTCAAATTATTATTGGCGGCCACAATGTTCGACTGCTACAGCCGTCTACCTTTATGAATCGCAGCGGTTTATCGGTCGCGGCATTAGCCAATTTTTATAAGATAGCACCCGAAGCGATTTTAGTTGCTCATGATGAGCTCGATATTGCACCGGGTACCGTACGGTTAAAAACCGGCGGCGGTCACGGCGGCCATAACGGCTTGCGTGACATTATTTCTAGCCTTGGTAATCAAAAGCACTTTGGCCGTTTACGGATTGGTATTGGCCATCCCGGTGATGCTAAGCAAGTCAGTAACTTTGTGTTAAAAAAAGCTCCGATCACCGAACAGCGCTGGATAGAAGACAGCATTGATGAAGTGGTTCGGCATATTGAAGCCATCGTCAAAGGCGACTGGCAACTGGTTATGAATCAACTGCACAGCTTTAATGCGGCTGACACCGAATGAGACAGTATTATGGGATTTAATTGCGGCATTGTTGGCCTGCCTAATGTGGGTAAATCGACCTTATTTAACGCCTTGACCAAAGCCGGCATCGACGCCGAGAATTTTCCTTTTTGCACCATTGAACCCAATACGGGCATTGTGCCAATACCCGATCCACGCATCGACCTGTTGGCCCGTATCGTCAATCCCGAAAAAATCATTCCCACCACGATGGAATTTGTTGATATCGCAGGTTTGGTGGCAGGCGCGTCAAAAGGCGAAGGGCTTGGCAATCAGTTTTTAGGCAATATTCGCGAGACCGATGCCATTGCCCACGTGGTGCGCTGTTTTGACGATGACAACGTGATTCATGTCGAGGGCAGTATTAACCCCGCGGCCGATATTGAAGTGATTAACACCGAATTAGCACTGGCTGATTTAGACAGTGTTGAAAAAGCCCTGATACGCTTCAGCAAAGCGGCCAAAGGCCAAGATGTTGATGCCATTGCTATGAAAGTGCTCTTAGAGAAAGTTCTGCCGCATCTTGATGAAGCAAAGCCATTACGCGCCATGACTTTAACAGACGACGAACTGAAACAGCTCAAACCGCTGAGCCTATTAACGCTTAAGCCGACCATGTACATCGCTAATGTCGATGAAGACGGTTTTGACAATAATCCTTACCTCGATCAAGTACGGGCCATTGCCGACGCCGAGTCGGCTGTGGTGGTGAGTATTTGCAATAAACTCGAGGCCGAAATCGCTGAGCTTGAAGACGATGAGCGCAATGAGTTTTTAGCCGACTTAGGCATGGCAGAAGCTGGCCTTGACCGCGTTATCCGCGCCGGTTATGACCTACTGGCGCTGCACACCTACTTTACGGCTGGCGTGAAAGAAGTGCGTGCCTGGACTATTCCTCTGACCTCAAGCGCACCGCAAGCGGCTGGTAAAATTCACACCGATTTTGAAAAAGGCTTTATTCGGGCCGAAGTGATCGGTTTTGATGACTATATTACCGGTAATGGCGAACAAGGGGCCAAAGATGCTGGTAAATGGCGCTTAGAGGGCAAAGACTATACCGTTGTCGATGGCGATGTGATTCACTTTCGGTTTAATGTGTAAACAAACCCCGCGTTCTGACTTGACAAAAAAGCGGTCAATCGGGAGAATGCGCCTCCGCGAGTGAAAGTCCTAAGCGTCAATCGCCGCTAAACGACTGACATATGCACGGTTCAACATGGCAAGGTAGCTCAGCTGGTTAGAGCACATCACTCATAATGATGGGGTCGGCGGTTCGAATCCGCCCCTTGCTACCATTGAATAAACGGCCCGTTCATGCGCTTTTCAACCTATGCCTCTAAACACGATATCTAAAAAACCGACACACTTCGCCAGCATGCTCCGTTAAGCTGCGTTTGTCATACTGCGCTTATTCATTCTACGCACCGCATACAAGCCGAATAATCCATTGATAAATAAGAGTAATGCCCCGGGCAGAGGCACAAAGGCCACATCAAGTCGAAAAGATGATGCGTCGTCGCTATTTGCCTCAAAGTTGAAATCGTTGCCGCCAAATGCAATCATCTGTATGAAGTAAGACCCCTCTGTGAGGGTGAAACTTTGGTTAAAATCCCCAGACGTATTAGGGCACAAGCTATCACTACAATTTGTCGGATCGCCGAGGTCAGGGTCACTTTTGTACCAAAGCCTTATATCGTCATCTGAACCCAGGACACCAACGTCTTTAAAACTACCCACAACGGTGCCCACGTCTGAAGCTTTAATATTCCCTGAGAGTATGATTGTTTGGCTGCCAGTAATATCAAACGTAACCGAGAATGCCGAAAAGTGTCCAAAATAACACCCAGTACCAGTCATGCCAATGGATGTTGTACAAGAAACGGTGTCGCTTTCTCCCCAACCAGAAAACCCATTCTCCCCAAAGCTCAAGCTACTGTTTTCGGAATAATGATCTGTCACAGAAAACGCCGCATGACAAAAGGACGGCACTACGCCGCCAAACAGCATCAAACCAATCATCACTAAATTTTTTTTATAGAACATCACGGTACACTCC
>DDED01000147.1 GCA_002336035.1 Cellvibrionales bacterium UBA1963 | reverse complement strand
CAATACATATGTATTTGATGAAAATGACTGGGGTACAGGAGGTTTAACCGGTGATGCAGCTGCTGAAGCGTTGCGCAATTTTCTCCAGCAAGCTAAGGCTCAGTATAATCTTCGCTACTTACTAATTATTGGTGATCCTCGCGTGCACACTGGACCTGTCCCCATGAAACGCACTTACCCACGCACGACAGGCGCTGTGGGTCAAACGCCTGTTTTTGGGTCAACCAGTTGTAATTTTTCTCAATCTCAAGTTCCTTCAGATTTTTATTATGCTGAACTTGATGGGAACTGGGATCTTGATAACGATGGTCAGTACGGTGAATTTGGTGAGGCAACAGCGGTGGGTTCAAGTACGGGTGATTTCGGAGCTGGAGGCATTGAACTTGATTATGACTTGTCTGTTGGTCGAATACCGACATACGGTTCGAATAATGAGCCCGTGTTATTAGCTGATGGCATTAATAAGCTTGACCATATCTTAACGAAGATTATCAATTATCAAAACGCTTCGTTGGCATCGATTGACTGGCGTTTTTCAGCCCTTATTGCAACCGAGGGTGCAAACCGATTATTTTATGGCGAGGCATTAACTAATGATGTGTTTGCGCCGCAAGGAATCACAGCAGTTGATCGAATTTATGACTCAGCTAGCTGTACTTTAGCAGGCAATTGTAGTCCATTATTAAGCTCAGCCCCAACGTATGATCAATGTTCGATTCCTAACGTTCAAACTACATTGCAAACAAATACCCCTGGCCTTGTAACATGGTTAACCCACGGTGGTGGTTCAGGTGCAGCTGCAGTCATTAATACGTCAATAGCAGCAACGTTAGACGACAGTAAACCCTTTATTACTTTTCAGGCTTCATGCTTAAATTCGCAAGTCACTAACACTAATAATTTAAGTTATAGCCTATTAGTGAACGGTGCTATTGCCACTGTCGGTGCAACAGCTATTAGTCATGGTCCTGGCTCACCGGTTGATCTTTCTAGTGCTGCACATCATTCAGGTAACGCAGGTATGGGGTATGATTTTAATCAACGCGTTGCTAGCGGTGACTCGGTGGGAGATGCCTTAATGGGTGTTCGAAAAGACGCTGATTTATACGGTCGATGTTGGTATTGGCAAAATCAAGTTGGGTTTAACCTGTTTGGCGATCCCGAGGTAAAGTTGTATGATTCAAGCGTCATCAATGTACCAATGCTACCGCCAGTGTTTATTATTATCTGCTTTGGACTCATAGTATTAATTTCAACGAGAGCTAAAAGCGAGATAAAAAAATAAAACCGTTAGCTTAAAGATCTTATAGCTGATCTATATTTAACGATAGCGAAGATTATCGCGGTTAAGATCAGCAATAGATTTACATCCCATCAGTTTCATGCCGCGTTCAATCTCATTATGCAGAAGGCCAATGGCTCGCTCGACACCCGGCTGGCCAGCACCTGCTAAAGCATAAAGATAAAGTCTGCCGCCTGAACAGGCTTTAGCGCCGACCGATAACGCTTTTAAAATATGTGAGCCACGTTTAATGCCTCCATCACAAATGACCTCAACTCGATCGCCGACCGCATCGACAATTTCGGCGAGTTGATCAAAGGGGGCACGGCCCCCATCGAGCTGGCGACCGCCATGATTAGACACCATAATGGCTGTTGCGCCAATGTCAGCAGCGCGAACCGCATCGCTGACTGACATAATGCCTTTTAAGCAAAAATGTCCATCCCATTGACGTCTAATTTCTTCCGCAGTCTGCCAGTTCATGCTTTGATCGAGCATAGTGTTAAAGTAATCGGCCACCGATAAAGTGACATTAGTGCCTTCTTCGACATGATCTTTTAGCTGAGATAGTTCAAATTTTTCACCAAATAAGTAGTTCATTGCCCATGCTGGATGGCTTGCAAAACTCATTAAGCTTTTAGCGGTGAGTTTCATTGGTGAGGTAAATCCAGAGCGTAAGTCTCGTTCGCGATTACCTCCGACAATCGTATCTACAGTGAGCGATAGCGCATCAAATTTAGCGGCTTTACAGCGGTCAATCATGTTTTGTGTTAAGCCTTTATCTTTGTGAACATAAAGCTGAAACATCTTTGGTGCCGAATAGTGCTGACCAATTTCTTCGATACTGACGGTTGCCAGCGAAGAAATACCAAAGTAAGTATTAAATTTATCGGCAGTTGCAGCAACGGCACGTTCGCCCTCATGATGAAAGAGTCGCTGTAATGCCGTAGGCGATAAAAATAATGGCATCGCCATTTTATGTCCCATTAAGGTAGTGGACATGTCAATAGACTCAACGCCAGCCAGTACATTTGGTATGAGATCACAATCATCAAAGGCTTGAGTATTGCGTCGGTAAGTGATTTCGTCATCAGCTGCACCGTCTATATAATGAAATACTGGTCCGGGTAAGCGTTGCTTAGCGAGCAGACGAAAATCTTCTGTATTGTGACAATTTTTTAAGCGTTTAAACATAATGACCTCGTCAGCGCTTCGTTATATTTGATTACCGCAGAATTTGCAGTGCATGGCGTCATTATCGTGGCCACTTCGACCGCAATGGTGACACTTATTTGTCGACCGATCGAGTCGCATCTCATTGGCTAGCTCAGCAGTGAGAATGCCTGTTGGGACGGCAATAATTGAATACCCTAATACCATAACAAAACTGGCTAATAACTTGCCCAGCGCTGTTTGAGGAGATATATCACCATAACCAACAGTGGTGATAGTCACAATTGCCCAGTAGATGCTCTCAGGTATGCTGTCAAAGCCATGTTCAGGGCCTTCAACAACAAACATAAAAGCGCCAAACACGGTAGCAAAAATAATCACGGTAAATAAAAATATCAGTATCTTTCTTCTAGATTGCCAAAGTGAACGGGTCAATATGTTTGCATCACCGGCAAAGCGAAGCAACTTTAATACGCGAAATAAACGAAGTACCCTTAATAAGCGAAGAATAAGAAAGTATTGTGCACCACTGTAAATTACCGCTAAATAAGCTGGCACGATTGATAACAGATCAATTAAGCCATAAAAACTTTTAGCATAACGCGAAGGGTGAGGTGAGCAATATAGGCGAGCGATGTATTCAAAGCTAAACAGTATTGTAAAGAACCATTCAATGGTAATGAGATATCGATGGTACCCAATATTGAGTACATTGGCTGAATCGAGTATTACAATCAAACTGCTGAGACTAATAATAATAATTAGAGCAATGTCGAATGTTTTTCCAGCAGTGGTTTCTGTGCCAAAAATAATTTCATTTAATTGATTTTGACGGACAGATCGCGGTTGCTGCTCTTGTTGCATCGTTAGCGCCTCAGGTTAACTGCATTTTTCAATTACACTGTCGATGGCATGGCAAACCTGATCGAGTTCTTGGTTTTTCATAATGTATGGAGGCATGGTGTAAACCAGTTTTCCGAAGGGGCGAAGCCACACACCAAGATCGGGTAAAAGCTTTTGCACTTTATGCATGTCGATATTATTTTTTGCTTCGATTACGCCAATCCCGCCGAGCACTCGCGCATCAGCGATTTTGGCGCGACCTTTAAGTGAAAGCAGGTTTTTGTTTAGTTGGTTTTCAATGCGTTTAATATTCGTTTGCCAGTCACTTTCAAGTAATAATCCGACACTAGCGTTAGCTATACTGCAGGCAAGTGGATTACCCATAAAGGTTGGCCCGTGCATAAATGCACCGCCTTCACCTTGGCAAATGGTCTCGGCGATAGTATCAGTGGTAAGCGTTGCGGCTAGCGACAGGTAGCCGCCGGTAAGTGCTTTGCCGAGGCACATAATATCAGGCGCTATGGATGCATGATGGCAGGCGAATAATTCACCGGTTCGGCCAAAGCCTGTGGCGATTTCATCAGCAATTAATAAAACATTGTATTGGTCGCAGAGTTGTCTGATATTCGCTAAATAATCGGCTGAGTAAAAATACATGCCGCCAGCGCCTTGAACAATAGGCTCCAGAATAACTGCGGCAATAGTTTCATGGTTGCTTGTCAGCAATGCCCTCATTTCGTCAATATCAGTGAGCGATTTGGCTTGTCCAAACTTGGCTTGAGGACGATTTACAAAGTGTTGTTGGGCAAGGATGCCTTTAAAGAGATGGTGCATGCCTGTGTCAGGATCACAAGCAGACATTGAGCCAAGCGTATCTCCGTGGTAACCACCACGCAAAGCAACAAGTTCAGTTTTCTTTTTATGGCCTAGCGAATACCAATACTGTATGGCCATTTTGATAGCGACATCCACGGCTACTGAGCCTGAATCGCTAAGGAAAACTTTGGTTAACGTTGCGGGTGTCATATTGACCAGTTTTTGACAAAGGGAAATGGCGGGATCATGAGTAAGACCGCCAAACATGACATGGGACATATTATCGATTTGGTTTTTAGCCGCCTTATTCAATACTGGGTGGTTATAACCATGTATTGCTGACCACCATGACGCCATGCCATCTATAAGTTTGGTACCATCTTTCAACTGCAGTTCAACTCCATGGGCGCTGTCGACATGCAGAGGTGGGACAGGTTGAGTAAGCGAGCTGTAGGGGTGCCATATATGATGAAGATCAAAAGATAAAGGTGATTGATTCATAGTGACAGAGTTACTTTAGTTAATTGTTTTGACTGATTTTTCTCGTGATTACTGTGGTTGATCTTTTTGGTAACCCAGTTTATGCAATATTGATAGAATGCATACAAGCTGTGATATCAAGAATACCACGTTTAGCTGGCCGCTTGCTATGCGGCAATGGTTGTTAATCTCCGATTGACTGATTAAGTAATGGCGTTAAAAAAGGCCAAACGTTTTTTAGTATCATTCCCTGAGCATTAGCTTTTGGATGAATGCCGTCTGCCTGCATATAAGCAGGGTCAGTGGCGACCGATTTCAATAAAAATGGCGCTAAACTGATTGCATGTTCATGAGCAAGCACATCGTAATTCTGGCTAAATTTTTGATTATAACGGGGTCCGTAATTAGGCGGTATTTCGATACTCATTAACAGCACGTTAGCATCATGGTTGAGGCTAGCGGTAATCATAAAGGATAAATTGTCTTTTATCTGTTTAAGTTCCATGCCGCGAAGCCCGTCATTGCCCCCTAATTCAATAATTATGATTTCTGGTTGGTGTTTTTTTAACGCTTCATTAATGCGGTGCCGACCACCTGCTGTGGTTTCGCCGCTGATACTGGCATTAACAACTTGGTAATTATATCCACTCTCAAGCAGCTTATTTTGCAGTAAACTGACCCAGCCCACATTGATGTCTATGCCGTAGCCAGCACTGAGGCTATCACCATAAATTAAAATGGTATTATTGGCGAATGCATTGGGGTTAATGCCCGTTGAAATAGCCAATAATAACGCGAGGCAACGAATCCATTGGTGGGCTTTTTGCGTAAAATACAACGACGCAATAGCTGTCCTTAATGTCTTTATGCAGGCCATTAAGATAACATATTTATTCACGATTATTCACCTAAGTAACGGGTCTTATTGTTTGGGTGTCAGATGGTCTTTCATTCACTATGATAACAGTTTGGTTGGTGGTACGGAAATTTGAATAATGATACTGAAAATACGGCCTCTTCTGGCTTTAGCTTAACCGCCAAGGGTTTGATTCGTTCTTTGTCGCTTTCATCACAAACCGTGCCGATTATACAGGGTGTTGATTTACAACTGAGTGCCGGTGAGACTTGCGCCATTATAGGAGCATCTGGCTCGGGTAAAACCACGCTATTAGGCATGCTGGCAGCAATGGATGTGCCCAATAGTGGAAGTGTTGAAATTGCCGATGAAGATATAAGCTATTCTATTTATCAACACGATGAAGATTGGCGAGCTTGGCTTCGTGGCAGTGCAATGGGTTTTGTGTTTCAAGACTTTCAGTTAGTTGACGATATGACCGCTTTAGACAATGTATTGTTGCCATTAGAGCTGGCAGGTAAACGTCTTCCTGAGTTAGGCAGAGACTGGCTTAAGAGAGTTGGCTTGGGCGATCGTATGAACCATTACCCGCGCCAATTATCTGGCGGCGAGCAGCAACGAGTAGCGTTGGCGAGGGCATTTGCTAATCACCCTCGCATCTTATTTGCTGATGAACCGACCGGCAGTCTTGACGAGTCCACGGGTAAAGCCATGATAGAACTCTTATTTGAGTTAAATACTGCCAGTGGTTCGACTTTAGTAATGGTTACTCACGACCCAGTATTGGCTCAACGCTGCGATAAGGTCTATCTGCTAAAGCAAGGTCGATTAGAACCGAGTTTAGAGGCTTTATAAGTATTATGGCAGCCGTTGATAGCAATTTTTTATCCTATAAAAAGAAACCATTATTAAGTCGTTACTTACCTTTGCTGAACTCAACGCTGAGGCGAAGACCGAGTTCAGAATTGGGTTTATTTTTTCTTTGTCAAGCTTTAGCTGTGACGATAGTAACCGGCGTTTTGATTTTTACCGACCGTATTCAAACGGCTATCTTTCAAGAAAGTGCAAAGATGATGGCGGCTGATTTAGTGGTTCAGTCGAATGGCTTAGTTGATCCTGCTTGGCAGCGCCAAGCCGATTCGCTTGGCTTACAAACTGTTCAAAGTCTGCGCTTTCCATCAATGCTGTTTTTTAACGATGAACTGCAACTGACCGACATTCGAGCCGTCTCAGCAGCTTATCCATTGAGGGGAGAATTAACCGCGTCAAATGCTCTGGGCGCACCAATAATACGCCAACAAGCGCTTGATGTAAGCTTGCCGAGAAGTGGTGAGATTTGGCTGGATGCTCGTAGCGCTGATGCGCTAGCCGCTAAAGTTGGTGATCAAATTGAAGTTGGGCATCGGCTGTTGCTTTTTACTAAAGTGTTGGTTGATGAGCCTGGCTCGGCAATACCCAGTTTAGGTTTTGCCGGCCGAGCATTAATTCGTGTTGTTGATGTTGAGAGTACTGGTTTAGTCGTTGCCGGAAGCCGTGTTAGCTATAGCTGGATGTTAGCAGGCAAGGAGAAAGCGTTGAATGTTATGGAGTCATGGCTAACGCCACGACTTGATATTCATCATAGTTTAGTGAGCCGCGAAGCAGGCAGTCAAGCCACAGAAGATATCCTTGATCGTGCAAGTAGCTTTTTAAGTTTAGGCGGCGCTATGGCGGTGCTTTTAGCGGGCTTGGCAGCAATGATTTCAGCCTCTCGATTTATGGCTGGGCAACAGGATAACGTCGCTATTATGCGTGCATTGGGTGCCAGCCGTCAGCAGTTGTTTGCAGTTTATTTCTTTCAGTTATTGCTGTTTTCATTGCTAGCATTGTTGCTGGGTTATGCGATTGGCTTTAGTATTCAGGCGCTCGGTTTTTATGTGTTACAAGATGTGTTAGCTATACCTTCTGAAATTTCGAGCGCTTCTTTTGTTGCTGGCGCAGTCACTGCTTTATTTTGTCTGGTGTGTTTTGCTGTGCCGACCTTGCTTGGATTAATCAAGGTTTCACCGATGCGCTTATTGCGGTCGGCTTCTGCACAGGCACCTCAGAGAACAGGCTATATTATTTTTGCTCTAGGCTTTTTATGCTTGTTATTTTTCTATAGCGGTAGCTGGCAGGCCAGTCTTATTATCTATTTAGGCATTGTTTTACTGACTATTGCCGTCGCCTGTGTATCGTTGCTGGTAACAAAGGCATTATTATTGATCAACGACCACCGAGTAGTGGCCAGCGGTAGTTTAGGTTCTTCAACTGCTCAGCAATTTACTGGTAACACTCGATCGCATCGATTAACTCGAGAATCTAATAAAAATTTAAATCGCCTTGCATTGCGCATGGGCATGGCCGCATTTTGTCGTCAGCCGCAGACCAGCCAGTTGAGAGCCACCGCGTTATCTCTTACCTTGACCGTGCTTGTTGTCATCATGTCCTTACGATTAGCACTTTTGGCGGATTGGCAAACTCAGCTACCGGCCAAAGCACCGAATTTTTTTGCAGTGAATATATTATCTTCAGAAGTCGATTCCTTCTCGACATATTTACAGCGTGAGCAATTCGAGCGGCAGCCGATTTATCGCGTTGCTCGCGCTCGATTGGTAGCAATAAACCACTTAAGCTTTCAAGAGTGGGGAGTCACTAATGCTGATGCACTGGCATCGTTAGAACGTGAAATGGTGATGACTGAATCGTCAGAATTGGCCGAAGACAATGTTCTATTAGCAGGAAAATGGCATGGTAAGGGTGGTGAAGTAGCTCAAGTTTCAGTTGAGCAGGGCATTGCAGACGACCTTAAAATAGGGCTTGATGATAGTTTGCATTTTAGCTTCGCCGGCCAAGAACATGTTGCGCGAGTGACGAGTATTCGTTCGCTCGATTGGAACAGCATGCGGCCTAATTTTTATTTTATTTTGTCACCTCCAAACTTATCTCATTTTCCATTTACTCATATGACAAGCTTTTATGTGGGCGATAATCAAGTGTCATTAGTTGATGAACTTAGCCGTCAGCACCCATCTACTACCTTAATAAATGTAGGAGAAATCATTGAGCGAGCACAAAAAATATTAACCAAAGTGAGCTTGGCGGTCGAAGCGTTAGCATGGATAACTGTTTTGGCTGGTTTGTTAGTAATGGTGGCAAGTTTGCGAATGACATTGGATAAGCGCTTAACAGAGCAGACAATATTTCGCGCACTAGGCAGTTCCGCATCTTTATTGAAACGTAGCTTATGGGTTGAGTTATTAATTGGCGGCATGTTAGCTGGCGTTAGTGCTGTTATCTCCGCGCAAGTAATTTTATACAGTTTAGGTCAATGGGTGTTTGATATGCCACTTCTTGCACCATTGGGTATTACTGTCGTTGTTATATTATTTTCAATGTTGTTAGTCGCACTTGTCGGCGTAAGAGTGTTAAAGTCAGTGTATCAATTAAGTCCAGTTACTATTTGGCGCGGCGCATAGTCTGCGGTTTTTATTGTTTAGAAGTTTAACGGTACCGAGAACAGTCACTTCGCAGAGGAATATATATGTCGCTAATTATTGAACATGAATTTATTATTGCCGCTAAACAGCAAGTGTTATGGGACGTGTTAACAGATTTCTCTTGTTATAAAAACTGGAATCCTTTTGTGGTTGACTGCGAGTGTGAACTGGCTGTTGGTAATGAAATAATTATGCAAGTGATCATGGGTAAGGGCAATCCTCGTCATCAAGTAGAATACATTAGCGAGGTCGAGCAAGGCACTTATTTTTCGTATACAAGTCCTAAAAGCCCCACGTTCCTTCTTCGTAGTTTCCGTTCGCATACGTTGCAAACACTTGATAATGGCAAGACGCGCTATCAATCCCGTTTTGAGCTGCATGGATGGTTGATTCCAATATTGTCGAGGTTGTTAGGTTCGTCCCTTCAAAAAGGATTTTCAGAGATGGGCTTAGCGGTTTCTGCTGAGGCGGAGCGAATTGCGCAACTCTGAGCGCTTTTGGCCTCTCAGTGTTTGTTAATCTCCAATAGTGCCATTATCTGTCTGTTCTTCGGTTGCTGTGCCAATGTCAAATGAGACCCGTTTATGATTAAATGGGTCTTTTCTTAGACGGTTTTTTATGATGATACCGTCTTCACCGCTTTATAGCAGGTCATCGTGTGTCTTCAAGCTTACGTCAACCGGTAGTGGCACCGGAATTATTTTCTTTTCCAAAATATTGGGCTGAATGCTATGGCGTAGCGCCTTATCTACCGATGACTCGCGCCGAAATGGATGACTTAGGTTGGGATAGTTGCGATATTATTTTAGTGACGGGTGACGCTTATATTGATCATCCCAGTTTCGGTATGGCCGTCATTGGCCGAATGCTTGAAGCGCAAGGCTTTCGGGTGGGCATTATTAGCCAGCCTAAATGGCAGCAGGGTGATGCCCAAGCAACTGCCGATTTTTCTGCTCTTGGTAAGCCGAATTTATTTTTTGGTGTGACCGGCGGCAACATGGATTCGATGATTAACCGTTATACGGCTGATTTAAGAATGCGTAGCGACGATGCGTATACCGCTGGTGGTGAGGGCGGTCAACGTCCAGATCGCTGTGTAATTGTTTATACCCAACGCTGTCGCCAAGCTTTTCCTGATGTGCCAATTGTGATTGGTGGAATAGAAGCAAGCTTACGGCGTATTGCGCAATACGATTATTGGAGCGACAGTGTCAGGCGGTCAGTATTAGTTGACAGTGGAGCTGATATCTTGCTCTACGGTAATGCTGAACGAGCCCTATGCGATTTAGCCCATTTGGTGGCTGCGGGTCGCGATATTGCTGAGGCGGGACGCCTTCGCGGCACCACGACCATTTTACCTCAAGCTCATAAGGGCTATGTTGAAGTTGATTCGACCCGAATTGATTGGCCGAATGCCATTGATAAATTGCCGAATCCCTATCACTACGATGAGGGCGAAAAAGATTGCGATCGCGATAAAACGAAACCTCAGCAAATGGAAGAGGACGTTGTAAAAATTATTCCAATGCCAATTGCTAATAAAACATTGAATGAGCAAGGCATATCTGCTGACAATGTGTATATTCGCTTACCTTCGTTTGAAAAAGTATCCAATGACCCCATATTATACGCGCATGCATCGAGGGTACTGCATCAAGAAAGCAATCCACACAATGCGCGCGCCCTTATTCAGAAACACGGCGAGCGTGAAGTATGGGTTAGTCCACCACCGATTCCATTAACGACTGAAGAAATGGACGCGGTCTTTGCCTTACCTTATCAGCGGCGTCCGCATCCCAGTTATGGCGATGCGGTTATACCCGCCTATGACATGATTAAAACCTCAGTTAATATCATGCGAGGTTGTTTTGGCGGTTGTACCTTTTGCTCAATCACCGAACATGAAGGACGCGTTATTCAAAGCCGTTCAGAGCAGTCTGTTTTGGACGAGATCGAAAAAATCCGTGATCAAGTGCCTGGCTTTACGGGGAGTATTTCTGATTTAGGTGGCCCTACAGCAAATATGTATCACTTAAACTGCAATGATGATGTGGTGCAGGCTAATTGCAGGCGTTTATCGTGTGTTTATCCTAACATCTGTAAGAACTTAGTGACTGACCATAAGCCAACGACTCAACTTTACCGTAAAGCCAGAGAGCTGCCAGGTATTAAGCGTATTTTGATTGCCTCAGGTTTACGTTATGACTTAGCAGTTTTGGATGAGGAGTACGTCAAAGAACTGGTCACTCATCATGTGGGCGGTTATTTGAAGATTGCGCCCGAGCACAGTGAAGACGAAACATTGTCAAAGATGATGAAGCCAGGCATGGGCAGTTACGATACATTTAAAAAAATGTTTGAGAAGTTCACTAAGCAAGCTAATAAAAAGCAGTACCTAATACCGTATTTCATTGCTGCTCATCCAGGTTGTACAGATGAAGAAATGCTGAACCTTTCTTTGTGGTTGAAAGATAACGATTTTAGAGTTGATCAGGTGCAGACGTTTTATCCTTCGCCAATGGCACTAGCAACGGCTATGTATCATTCTGGTCGAAACCCGCTTAAAAAATTAAAATACAAACGGGGAGAGAAAGTGTACGTTGCCAAGAATTTAGACCAGCGACGGTTACAAAAATCTTTTTTACGCTATCACGATGAAAAAAACTGGCCTTATCTTCGCGAATCTTTGATAAAAATGAACCGCTCAGAATTAATTGGTGATGGCCCTAATCAACTTATTCCTGCTGAAACAAAAGGTCAAGGTGGCCGTCCTGCTAAAAAACGCTCGCGGCCTTCTAATAAGGCTAGAGGCGGGCAGTGGAGCAGTCGTTCAAAGCGTTAATTATTCACCGATTAATTATACAAACAGTAATTGTGTTTTTTTGTTCACCTGTGTAAATATAAATTCTTTCGAAAAAAATTCAACAGGATATTAAAGCGTATGATTGATTTACATTTTTGGCCCACGCCTAACAGCTTAAAAGTCAGCATATTATTTGAAGAAATTAAACGGATAGATCCTGATTTTGAGTATCAGGTTGTCCCATGCTCTATTGGTACAGGTGATCAGTTTACGCCTGATTTTATTGCTATAAGTCCCAATAACCGAATGCCTG
The DNA here is from genome assembly GCA_002336035.1 of Cellvibrionales bacterium UBA1963. GTDB lineage: Bacteria > Pseudomonadota > Gammaproteobacteria > Pseudomonadales > UBA7434 > UBA7434. Next base: position 13,167 of record DDED01000147.1, on the reverse strand, counting down.
CGATTGTTGACCATCAGCCGATTGGAAGCGATGCACCTATTAGTGTGTTTGAGTCTGGCGCCATCATGATGTACGTGGCTGAAAAAACAGGTTTGTTTTGGCCGCAACAAACGGAAGCAAAATACGAAGTTATTCAATGGTTAATTTGGCAGATGGCCAATCAAGGGCCTAAGTTTGGTGAGGCCGGTCATTACCGCCGGCTAGATGATGATAAGGGTGATCAAAGTTATGCAAAACAACGTTACGCTGATGAGGTTAACCGTATTTATGGCGTGATGAATAATCGTTTATATGATCGTCCTTATTTGGCCGGCGATGAATACACCATAGCCGATATGATTTGCTATCCATGGTGTACGTATCTTGAAGCGCAGGGTGAAGACATCAATGAATTTAAATATTTTAAGCGCTGGTGGGACGAACTTTCAGAACGACCAGGTGTGAAAGTAGGCATGGACGTTGGTAGCGATTTAACAGTTGATGCCAGTCAATACACTCCGGAAGAGATAAAACGACTGATGGCGCAGTTATTTAATCAGCGAGCCAGGCCCGCTCCTGAATCGTAGGCGAGCCTCGCAATATTTAATGAGTGTTACGCTTCAGCTTTATCAACTTCTTGTTGATTTAACTGGTTGCGGTACTCGCCAGGTGTCATATTTGTCCATTTCTTAAATGATCGATGAAAAACACTTGGTTCATCGTATCCCATTAACGCTGAAATGGCATTAATCTTAAGTTCCGGTTGCTTCAAATAATGAATAGCCGCATCGCGACGCGTTATGTCTTTAAATTTTTGGTAAGTCGTATTTTCCTTATTGAGTCGTCGGCGAAGCGTCGACACCGACATGTTTAGTAAACCTGCCATCTCTTCTACTGATGGAAAATCTTTAGTAAATTCACTGCCAATGTGTTTGCGCATTCGCGTAATAATGTTATTGGTTGAGCTAACTTCCTCAGCTAACAATGCGTAGGGTGCATTTCTCAGCAGGGTTTTTAAGCTATCTTCATTTTGTACAATGCGAGCTTTCATGTAATGACTACTAAAGCTAAATTGTGCGACATCGGCGCCAAAGCTAATTGGGCAATTGAACAGTTTTTGATAGCGAGGCATATTATCAGGCTCAGTCCCCGGCAAGCGGACTTCTAATAACTCGATAGTATTGCCTATGAGCCAGCCACAAAATCGTCGCCAAGCTGAAAGAATATGCGCACCAGCTAGGATACCATCAGCTGTCAAAGCGTGCTGTAAATCCTGGTAATGCGGTAACTCGAGGACGGCAACATCAGGTGAGGTATTATATAAACGACGTTTTTTTGTTGGCGTATAACCAATTAATGCCTGCTGAAAATCACTGAATTCATTGCCGCGAATCATAGCTTCGCCGAGGTTGTCGCAATGGATAATCATCAGAGATGTCATTCGGAAAGAACCTAAAGGCGCTTTTATTTGTGGCAACATGCCGAAGGTTTCATCTTGCAACGTCCACATAATGCGTTGGTAAAGTCGATTATAAAGATCTGCAGAAATATACTCAGGGTGGTCTTCTTCGTTGCTACGTGGGTCAAAAGGCATTTCAGCGGCTTCAAGGATCTGCAAAATATTATGACCTTGAGCTTCGGCGACCTTTACCATTGAGCGAGCAAACTTAGTCGGGATGATAGCGCTACTAATTGATGACATAAAAATACCTGTTAGGTGGCTGGCGAACATGTTAAGGAACCAGTTACTGCTTGTATCTAACTTTTCATGGCGATAAAAATAGGCCATTGTATCGATGAAGCACCCATACGATACTGCTAAATAAGTTCATTTTGAACTTATTCAAGATTTCATTGTATCAATGTTTTAGTAAAAACCCAATACAACGCCCACAATCACAAGCTCTAAGTGTTTGTTTAATCAGTGATTTAATTACAATAAGCCTGGGGGTTATGTAAGTAGCTGGTTTTATTGATATTTTTAAATTGCGAGTGCGGCGATAATTAATCGCCTGTAATTCATTGCCTTGACGTATTTGGGTCATTAATGCTCAGCGGATAATGATGATAATTTTGCCGAAAGTAGCTTTTTCGTATAGCGATGTGTGGGTTGTTGATAGAGTGTTTCTGTATTATTAATTTCAACAATTTGGCCTTCACTCATCACGGCTGTTCGATCGGCGATGTATCTAACTACAGCAAGGTCATGCGATATAAAAATCATGGTAAGCTGCCTTTGCTGACAAAGCACAAGTAACAGTTCAAGAATTTGTGCTTGAATGGTTACATCTAAAGCGGAAACGGGTTCATCCGCAATAATTAACTGCGGCTCCACGGCAAGAGCCCTGGCGATTGCAATTCGTTGTCGCTGCCCGCCTGAGAACTCATGCGGATACTTATTGGCCCAACTAGGGTCCAGTCCCACATCGGCCATAAGGCTGAGCACTTTGTCTCTCATGCCTTTTTTATCGATCAGCCGATGAATTTTTAATGGTTCAGCCAATGTGTTGAAGACGGTCATTCTAGGATTAAGCGATGCATAGGGGTCTTGAAAGATCATTTGGACGTGTTTGCGTGCAAGCTTAAGTTTGCTCGGGTTAAGTTGGTGCAATGATTGCTCGCCCAGTCGTATTTCGCCACAATCGATGTCGACTAATTTGACGATGCTCTGTGACAGGGTCGTTTTACCGCAACCAGACTCACCCACCAAACCTAAAATCTCACCCCGTGCGAGTTTTAAGCTGACGTTATTGACCGCTTGAAAGCGAGACTCACGACTTTTAAAGCTAACACTGACATTGCTGAGTGACAACAGTGCATCGGCTTGTTTAGGTCTAAATTGGTACAAGGAGGCTTTTGCCTTCTGCGGAATAGAGGCCAGTAATTTTTGTGTGTACGGGTGTTGCGGTGATTCAAAAACAGTCTTGCTGTGTCCTTGCTCTACAATAAGGCCCTGTTCCATAACTAAGGTTCGATCAGCCATGTATCTAATAACATCTAAATCATGGGAAATAAAAATAACGGCGATGTTTCTCTGCTGCTGCAATTTTTTAATCAGAGCAAGGATTTGTGCTTGTATAGTGACATCGAGAGCGGTTGTGGGTTCGTCGGCAATCAGCAATTCTGGTTCGGTGATTAGAGCCATTGCAATGACTACTCGCTGCCGCATGCCACCTGAAAACTCATGTGGATATTGCTCAAATCGAACCGCTGCGTTACTGATCCCAACCTCTTCTAACAGTGTTAATGCTTTTTGTTTCGCTAAATTTCGCGAAATCTTATCATGCAGCAGTAAAGGTTCAATAATTTGATCGCCGATCGTAAGGTAGGGGTTTAATGAGGTCATCGGATCTTGAAAAATGATGCTGATTCGTTTGCCGCGAATTTGGCGCATGGTTTTTTCTGAGGCGGACAGTAGGTCAATGCCATCAAACAAGGCGGTGCCTTTCTCAATGAGCCCCGGTGGTGAATGAATAAGGCCCATTAATGCGTAGCAGCTAACCGATTTACCAGAGCCAGATTCGCCAACAATGCCAAGCGTTTCGCCATGAGCAACAGCAAATGAAACATTATCAACTGCTTGGGTTTTGCCGTCTCGAGTGTGGAATGCAACCGACAAATTGCTGACCTTAAGTAAATTCATAATATCTCTTTTACCTGTCGCTAATGGCGCGAGGATCTAGTGCGTCACGAAGACCGTCGCCCAAAAAATTCAGTGCAAATAAGGTTGCAGATAAGGTTAGTCCTGGAAATATTAATAACCACGGGTATTCTTCCATTGTCTCTACACCGCCTGAAATAAGTACCCCCCATGAACTTTGAGGCGGTTGTATCCCTAAACCTAAAAAGCTTAAGAATGCCTCTAACAGCATGACACTAGGAATTGTTAGTGTGATGTAGACAATTACCGGGCCGATAATGTTAGGAATAATATGATGGCTAATGACCTGCCAGTGACTGAGACCCGTGACAATAGCGGCGCTGACAAATTCTTGGTTACGAACAGTCATCACCTGGGTTCGAACAATTCTTGCCATGGTTAGCCATTCCATCAGTCCAATGGCTAAAAATAGAAGCAGTAAGCTGCGACCAAATACGACCATCAGTAAGATAATAAAAATCATAAAGGGCAGGGCATACAATATATCAACTATTCGCATCATAATAGTATCGGTTAGACCGCCAACATAACCTGCGATAGTTCCCCATAATACGCCAACGACCAACGATACTGCGGTGGCAGCAAAGCCTACCAACAGAGAGATTCTGCCGCCATACATGAGTCGAGTCATTAGATCTCGGCCATGAATGTCAGTACCGAGCCAATGCTGAATAGAGGGTCCAGAGGCACCGAGTGCGAGGTCTTGTGTTTCGTAACCATATGGGGCAAGCCAAGGTGTAATCAGTGCAATCACCACCATCAGGATGAGAAAATTCAAACTAATAATTGAAAGCTTATTCTGTTTAAGCCGATACCAAGCATCTTGCCAAGGTGAGCGTCCTTGTTGAAAGATCAGATCATGGTCATTTTGGAGAGAATCAGTAGCCATAACGTTTAATTTTTCGCGTTTAAAGTGAGTCGAGGATTAAGCCAAACAGCTAACAAGTCAGATACCATGTTCAAAAATACAATTAAGCAAGAGAGTAGAATAGTGGTGCCCATTATCATGGTGTAATCGCGATTAAACGCAGCTTGGACATAAAACCGGCCAAGACCAGGGATTTGAAAAATTGTTTCGACGACAAAAGATCCAGCTAATAGACCGGCTATGGCTGGGCCTAAAAAAGCCACTACGGGTGCCAGTCCACCACGAAGCGCGTGTTTAACGATAATGTTAAAGGTACTGAGCCCTTTCGCTTTTGCGGTGCGAATATAGTCTTGGTTAAGCACCTCTAGCATTCCACCGCGTGTCAATCTAGCTATATACGCGGCATAGGTTGAGCCTAATGTAATGGCGGGTAAGACCTTATCTCCGGGAGAGTAGCCCCACCCTGAGACAGGAAGCCATTGCAGCCAAATGCCGAAGACTAATACCAGTAATGGGCCAAGCAAAAATGATGGCATACAGATACCCGTCATGGCTAATGACATTGGAATATAATCCTGGGCAGAATTAGGTTTTACAGCCGCTAGCATGCCAGCGGCTATCCCCACAATAAGCGCTATCATAATAGCGTAAATGGCCAGTTCAAAGGTGATGGGCAGTCCCGCAGCAATCATTTCAGTGACCGAGCGGTTTGTGTAACGAAACGAGGGGCCAAAGTCTCCACGAACTAAATGATGTAAATAGTCAAAATATTGTTGGTGTAATGGGGCATCTAAATTATAGCGTTCATTTAGCCGTTCAATAACTTCTTGGCTAACGACTTTGTCGGCATCGAAAGGCCCTCCAGGAGCGCTGCGAATTAAAAAAAATGTCGCTGTGATTACAATGAAAATCACAGGAATAGCTTGCAAAAGTCGAGATAAAAAGAATCGTATCATTTATTGCTCGCTGCCGATGACTGGATCTTCTAGATAAACATATTTATAGGGATGAATATCTAAAATATTTGGCTCCCAACCTTGAAGCTGAGGATGTTTTAATAATACGCGAGTATACGTATAAATAGGAATAATAGGGCTTTCATCCATCAATAATTTTTCGGCTTTTTGAAAATGCTGGTAGCGTATTATTGGATTGGCTTCTGCCGCTGCTAGATCAATTAAGTGGTCATATTGCTTATTTGACCATCCAGTTTGATTGTTGCCACCGTCGGTGACAAACATATCTAAAAATGTATTGGGATCGGGGTAATCGCCTATCCATGCCGCACGTGCAATGCTGTAATCTAGAGATTGGACTCGGCTCAAATACACTTTCCAGTCTTGATTAGAAAGCCTTACATCAATATTGAGCGCTAGCTTCCACATTTGTTGAATTGCAACGGCTATGCGTCGATGACCGTCACTGGTATTATAGGTTAGCTCGATTTCTGGAAAGCCCTCACCGTTAGGGAAGCCGGCTTGGCTGAGTAATTTACGCGCGCTGGCCACGTCATAAATGATGCTGTTGTTGTCGGCAAAGTAGCCTTGAGTGTTAGGAGGAGTGAATGTAAAGGCCGGAATCTGTCCGCCTTTAGTAATGGAATCAGTAATGGCTTGGCGGTCTATCGACATCGACAGTGCCCGTCGGACGCGAATATCATTAAGCGGCTTTTCTGTCACATTGAGCCGGTAGTAATACGTGCCCAGGTAAGGGTCGATCGAGATTTTATCAGGGTCATTTTTAAGGTAGGTGGCAATTTTGTCGAGCGGCGTACTACTGGTTGCATGCAAGACTCCAGTTCTAAACATACGCTCTTCAGTTAAGGCACTATCGATAGGGTAAAATAAAATCTTATTCAACCTAACTTTACTGTGGTCCCAGTAATGCGGATTCTTGATCACTCGTATAATATAATTGAGTCGCCAGCTGTCGAGAATAAAAGGACCATTGCCGACAAGATTACCCGGCCTTGTCCACAGAGTGCCAGCTTCTTCGCGTTCACCAAAGGCCAATATCGTCGGTGGATGAACAGCAAAAGTGCTGTAGTGCGCCAGAAGTGATAAAAAATAAGGCGTTGGGTTTTCAAGATCAACGACTAATGTTTTAGGATTTATCGCCTTTACGCCGACGTGACGAAAGTCTTCAAATTCGCCGTGATTAAAGCCTTTTGCATTCTTGACGGTGAATAGTTGGTAGGCGTACTCACTCGCAAGCGCAGGCGATAACATTCGTTGCCATGACCATACAAAATCATTAGCGGTAACAGGATCACCATTTGACCAGTGAGCGTTGTCACGTAACGTAAAAGTATAGCGTTTTCTATCATTGCTGATAACCCATGATTCGGCCACAGCAGGTTTTGGCGCAAGTGTGATAGGGTCGACACTGACCAGACCTTCAAATAAAGCGCTGATGATGTTGTGTTCAGGCACGCCGGTGACCGTATGAGGGTCAAGATCCTTGGGTTCAGTGCCGTTGCCAAGATGCAGCGTTTGGCTTGCCGTGGCCGATTCTATATTACTTGGTCCAAGTTCACAGCCGCTGATCAGTAGCAGTGAAATAACAAAAAATAAATTAAAATTTTTATTTAGCATTAAGTTGCTCATTGAAAGCGTTGTAATTAAAAGGCCGACCCAAAAAATTTTCAATCAGTTGAGCGGCATCTTCAGAACCACCGGGAGCCAATATTTGATCGCGGTAGCGCTTAGCAACCGATTTATTCATAAGGCCTAGCTGCTTAAATTCAGAGAAAAGATCTGCAGCAATGACCTCTGACCACATGTATGTATAGTAGCGAGCAGAATAACCAAATAGGTGGCCAAAATTGGCGTAAAAATGGGTGTCTTGCATGTAATTAAAGGGAGAATATTGGTCCTGTAGTTGTAACATGGTTTGCTTGAGCTCTAAAGAATCCGGTGAGATCGAATAGTAATTCAGTGACAGTGCCGCATAAAACATTTGATTGCGAATGTGTGTGCCAACGCCAAAATCGCGCGCCGCCACCATGTTATCTACCAGTGACTTAGGAATCGTTTTACCCTCAGCGTTAATTGCAAATCGTTGAAGGCTTTTGTAATCCCAAACCCACTCTTCAAGCAGCTGTGACGGTGCCTCAACAAAGTCTCGCTCAGTAGCAATTCCTGATAATCCACTCCACGATTGATGCCCGCCAATGAGACTATGCATCAGGTGGCCAAATTCATGTAAAAAAGTTTGGACCTGACTATGTTCCATGAGGCCCAGGTCATTGGCTTGTCCCTGTGAATTTAATGACTGATCAGCGCCTGGAAAATTACAAATCAGCGCCGAGATCGGCAGCTGTTTATTATTGACGCCAGTTTGAATGCCAAAGTGCGCGGCATGCTTGTACTTACCTTCACGCGGATGCATGTCGAGATAAAAGTACCCCAATATTTCACCGTCTTGATTTTTAAGTTGGTGTGCGGTGACCGTTGGATCCCAAACAGGGCTTTGCCAATCGACAATTTCTAGTTCAAATAATTCACCCATTAGATCAAATACGCCATTTTTGACCTGCTGATAAGAAAAATATTGACGAACATCTTTACTGTCAAATTGGTAGTATTTCTTTTTTACTTGTTGCTCTAAATAAGATTTTTGCCAACTCCCCACAACGGTGGCATGTGTTTGAGTTTGCTTAAGTTCAGCCAAGAGCTGTGCATAGTCACGTTCAGCTCTTGGCGTGGCTAGCGAGGCGACTCTATCTATAAAAAGGGCCGCGTTTTCTGGATTTTCAATCATGGCTGTTTCTGTAGCGTAAGCAGCAAAGTTTTTATAGCCTAAGGCCGTTGCTAACTGGTGTCGCTTGCTGATAATAGATTTTAATACTGTTTCATTGGTTGGATAGCCACGATTAAGGAATTGCTGATAAAGTCGTTGTCTTTTTATGTCGGAGTGGGCATAGCGCAAGAAAGGAAACACACTGGGGTAGTCTGTAGTGATAAGCCAGTGTCCTTTATCGTTTTTATCTAAACTGTCAATGAAGTCTTGCGGCAGACCGGCAAGATCATCAACTGATTCAATGGTTATAGATCGAACGTCATCGCGTATATTTTTAGAAAATAGCTGGCCCAGCTTAGCAATCTCATTTTGTAACAGGCGAATGTCTTTTTGTATTGCTTTTGGCTGGCTAACGCCAGAACGAAGATAAGATTGCAATAGCTTTTGATGAAAACGCTGAGTGGCTTTATCCTCACTGGTAAGGCTCATTTTTTTCAGCTGGGCATAAATGACTGTGGATAAGCTGACGTCTGTATTTAGTTCGCTGAGTCGTTGTTGACAATCGCTGGCTGCTGCACGTAGATCGCTATTGGGATGTGCATTGCTTAATAACTGCATTGCGCTGTAACTGTTATCGAGCTGTATATAAAAGTCGTCAAGTTGGTCTAAATATTCAATAGTTCTTGGTTGTGATGTTGCAGCAGCAGTGACTTTTTTGGGTGCTGAATTGTATGAAGAGCCAGGCTCGCTTTCTAATATTGTAAACTGCTGACTAAGACGCTGATGATCTTTCTCACACAGTTGAGCCAAACTATTGGTGTCAATATCATGCTCTAGAATCGTAGTTAGCGTACTCGTTTCGGTACTACAGCCAATGACTAAATTACAAAAAATAATAAGAAATATGGAGCGATTATGAGACATCGTGTTGTGGTTTTCCTGGTTTGTTTTTATGATTTAACGGTTAAGCAGCAGGTTGAGTATTCTTGGCAATTAAAAATTATCTTTCCATTCTCTAATAGTGGCAAATACGTCATCGCTGGCTAAGGTCTTTTTATTTAAGCGCTTGCTTGCGGAAGCAATGACCTGAGACTTATCGTAGCGCAAGAATGGATTAGTTGCGAGTTCGTCCGATAATAAAGAAGGCACGGTTGGAATATTATGTGCACGTTGTTGGTTAACGGTTTCTATTCGCTTAATTAACTTTTGATTGTCGGGCTCGACTTCTTTTGCAAAATTAAGGTTGGCCTGCGTATATTCGTGAGCACAATGGATGAGAGTATCGGCAGGCAGTGTCTTTAACTTGTCTAATGATTGACGCATCTGGCTGTAGCTGCCTTCAAAAACTCTGCCGCAGCCGCCGGCAAAGAGAGTGTCGCCACAAAATAATGCCGGTTGACCGAAAGGGTTTGGCGCGGGTGCAAAATAGGCAATATGATCAAGGGTATGGCCGGGCACCGTTATGACTCTAAATGTAAGCCCCATCAAGTTAATTAATTGCCCATCATGGACCGGTTGTGTGACTTGAGGAATGTGTTTGCTATCAGGACCGATAACGTGAGCGCCAAATTCAGATTCTAATTCACTGACCCCGCCCGTGTGATCGCCGTGGTGATGGGTGGTTAATATGTAGTCAAGCCGAAGCTGGCGCTGCGCAAGGGCGCTTTTTACGACTTGAGCGTCGCCAGGGTCAATCGTCATTGCGCTAGAGCCGTTATCGATCAGCCAAAGATAATTATCATTAAACGCAGGCAGCCGGCTGATTGAGTAGGGCAGATTCGATGTTGTATTCATCATTCTATTATCCAATCGGTTGTGAACGGGCTTGAGCAATAAGCCTACTTTTTATATTATCAGTTAAGTCAAGGTAAAGGCTATCCTTAGTTCCCACTAAAATAATCGCTAATGACATTAAATTATCCACCACCAACGGACGCTTTATCGAGCGAGGCGACTCTTTTTTTTTCGCGAGTAGTTCCCTCATGTCCTTAGCCATGAGCCAGTTTAATGCCTTTTTGGAAACGGATCTTGGTGCCGCCTTCATTGCGGAAGAGCAGGCGTTAATTAATCATTATCTCCATCATTTCATTGGTTATAATCTACTGCAATTAAGTGTGCAAAAAGACGTTCAAATGGCTCTCAATGCCTCAATCGGTCAATACGTGCAATTAGGGTATACACCAGATTTACGCCCTGAAGCTATTGATTTAAACCCTGAAGCTATCGATTTAAACCCTGAAACCACTGATGCCTTAAGGGCTGATTATCAACATTTACCCTTGGCTAATAATTGTATCGATAATGTTATTTTGCACCATGTGTGTGAGTTTTCTAGTGATCCACACCAATTACTGAGAGAAGCCGATCGCACGCTACGAGAGGGAGGCTATCTCGCCATTATTGGCCTTAATCCTCTGAGTAGCTGGAGCCTTTACCGCCGTTGGGCCACGCCTGCGTTGCCAGAGCATCACCCGATTCGGCCTGCGAGGCTTGCTGATTGGCTGTCGGTACTAAATTATGATGTGCTACATCAATCGTGTTTTTTCCATCGGCCAGCCATTAATCATTTCGACACATTAGAACAGTTGCAATTTTTCGAACCTATGGGCAGATTTTGCCGTTCGCCATTTGGTCAATTGCATTTTTTTCTTGCCAAAAAACGGGCAACACCGGTCAGTCCACTTCGATCATCTTGGGTTCACAGAGTCTCTTCCGTTCGCGGTGCAAGGGTTAAGTACAGTCAACCTCAACGTGCTGTCAACACTGCATTTTTTAGGCAGTGATTTCTGATGGCAATATTCAATAATGCTAGCGATCTGTCGGTTAGTTGGCTAACATGACCCTTATCTTTTTTTACTTTAGGAATCATTGTGGTTATTGAGTTGTATACTGACGGTGCTTGTCGCGGCAATCCTGGGCCAGGTGGTTGGGGTGTTTTATTGCGTCGCGAGGGTGAAGATCACCACCATTGTGGAGGTGCTAGTAATACCACTAACAACCGAATGGAGTTGCAAGCCGCGATTGAAGGTTTGCGCTTGCTCAGTGACGACTCTGATGTGTTATTGGTCACTGACTCTCAATATGTCCGCAAAGGGATCACTGAGTGGATTGTAAACTGGAAACGCAATGGCTGGCGAACAGCGGCAAAAAAACCAGTTAAAAATGCTGATTTATGGCGTGATCTTGATGAGCAGACTCAACGCCACAAGATTCAATGGCAGTGGGTTAAAGGCCATTCAGGCCACGCTGAAAATGAAATTGCCGACCAGCTGGCAAACCGCGGTATTGATCAATTAACAGCACAGTGACGATGTAAGGGGACGCATATGGCGAACAGGCAAATCGTTTTAGATACAGAAACTACTGGCTTAGAGCCCTCTCAAGGCCATCGAATTATTGAGATAGGTTGTGTCGAGTTGGTGGACAGAAAACTCACCGGTAAGCATTACCATCAGTATATTCAGCCGGAGCGAGAGATTGATCAGGGTGCACTTGAAGTGCACGGTATTAGCAGTGAATTTTTAGCAGACAAGCCCGTCTTCAGTTTCATAGTGGATGATTTTTTAGACTTTGTCGATGGCGCTGAACTCATAATACACAATGCGCCCTTTGATGTTGGCTTTTTAGATCATGAATTAATGTTAGCGGCCAACCGCATTAAAAAAATGAGTAAAATCTGTTCAGTAATTGATAGCTTGGTCTTAGCGCGAAGCAAGCATCCAGGACAAAAAAACAATCTGGATGCGCTTTGCAAGCGTTATGCCGTTGACAATGCCAAGCGAGAGTTACACGGCGCATTACTTGACGCTGAAATATTAGCGGATGTTTATTTAATGATGACCGGCGGACAGACATCGCTGGGCCTTGATGCAAAAATTCAATCTGTGGGCGCGCAGTCAGAGAATGGCGCCGCGTTAACGTTCAATAAAGAACGTGCAAAGTTAACAGTGCTTGGCGTTAGTCAGGCTGAATTAGACGCACATGAAGCATTGTTATCTGTGATTGATGAAAAGAGTGGCGGTAACTGTTTGTGGTTAAATACTCCTGATGAGTCGACTCACCATTAGTGTACGTTCTTATCGGAATCCTATGATTTATAATGTCTTGGGTGATCTTTGGGTACCTTTTTAAATCGTTTATAACCCCATTGGTATTGACTGATGTCTTGGCAGACAATCTTTTCTATGATTTGGTTTAGCGCCGCTACCGATATTGTTTCATCACTGTCATAAATAGCGCTATCAGGCTCTTGATAAGTGAGCTCAAAACCTTTCTTTACTCTCAATGCGCAACCGACGACCACTCGACACTGTGTGCGTTTTATCAATTGGTGAACCAGCGTCATGGTGTAGGCTTCTTGACCAAAAAAAGGGACAAATATTCCTGAATTTTTTGTGGGTACATGGTCAGGTAAAATGGCTGTTAATTCATTGCGTTTAAGCGCTTTCAATAAAGCGGCAACACCTCGACTGTTGGTCGGTACAAGCGTTGACCCAGAGGCCTCACGCCCGTGTTTAATAAAGTCCTCGATGGCTTTATGTTTTTGTTTTTTATACAAGCTGGTCATTGGGGCATATTGGCTGCTGTGTCGGCCCAATATCTCCCAATTGCCCGTATGTGGCACGATTAGAATGACGCCGGCATTGGCTTTTAACGCAGCCATAAGTATCTCTTCACCGCACACGGCGGTGATTTTTTTGCGTATCCATTGGTCGGTAGCTTTCCAGATCAATGGCATTTCAAAAAAGTTACTGATCGTTCGTTTTAGTGACTTAATGGTGAGGGTTTCAATTTCTAAGTCGTTTAATTGGGAGTGAGTGAGTTTTAAATTAATTTTGCTGGTTTGGTAGAGTCCGTTGCGACTGAGTTTCATCAGTCTCGCGAGTACACTGCCAATGGCGTCAGTTGCCCAAAGGGG
>DDED01000168.1 GCA_002336035.1 Cellvibrionales bacterium UBA1963 | reverse complement strand
GTTCTGCGGCTGCGGCGAATGCTGTCATGTTGGCGGCGGGGTACTTCACTCCGTTAACGGGTTATATGAACCTCGCGGATGCTGTCGCTGTTGCAGAAACATTGCACACCGCCGATGGTTTGTTTTGGCCAGTCCCCATTGTTAATTTAGTCGAGGATGCCGAGGGTATTTCTGTTGGTCAGCGCATCGCTTTAAAAGATCCCAATGTTGACGGTCAGCCAGTCTTAGCCGTTATGCAGGTAGCAACTATTGAGACTGTTTCCGACCGGCAAATGGAGGTCATGGTTGAGCAAGTTTTTGGTACTTTAGATCCTGAACACCCAGGCGTTGCTGCCTTCACTTCTCAGGGACGGGTGCTCCTTTCTGGCCCTATTGACGTGTTGAGTTACTCGTATTTTCACAGTGATTTCCCTGACACTTATCGGACTGCGGTCGAAATTCGTAAAGAAATGGAGTCCCTCGGTTGGCAAAAAGCCGTTGCTTTTCAAACTCGTAACCCAATGCACAGGGCTCATGAGGAACTTTGTCGTATGGCACTTGAAGACTTAGACGCTGATGGCTGTCTCGTTCATATGCTATTAGGTAAGCTGAAGCCGGGAGACATTCCAGCTGATGTGCGTGATGCATCAATACGGAAAATGGTTGAGCTCTATTTCCCACCCAATTCCATGATGGTTACAGGCTATGGCTTTGACATGCTTTATGCGGGTCCTAGAGAGGCGGTTTTGCATGCGGTCTTTCGTCAAAACTGTGGTTGCACTCATCTTATTGTTGGACGTGATCATGCCGGTGTCGGAGATTATTACGGCGCTTTTGATGCCCAGACTATCTTTGACGAGAGGGTACCAGAAGGTTCTCTTGAGATCGCTATTTATGAGGCTGATCACACAGCGTATTCAAAAAAGCTTAACAAAGTGGTCATGATGAAAGATGCACCTGATCATGATAAAGAGGATTTCGTTTTATTGTCGGGCACTAAAGTGCGTGAGATGTTGGGTAACGGTATTGCGCCACCGCCTGAATTTTCTCGCCCAGAAGTGGCAGAAATACTGATGAACTACTACCAATCTCTTTGACCGCTTATCGCGCAATAATGCGTATTCGTTGGATGGGACTCTTATGAGTAAAGACCAGGAGCATCAACAAGCCATTGAAGCGGCGGTTTTTCGTCGCTTAATCGCTCACCTTGATGATAATAAATCAGTGCAGAACATTGATTTAATGAATTTAGCTAACTTCTGCCGAAACTGCCTTTCTAAGTGGTACATGGCTGCGGCAGAAGATCAGGGACAGCCCCTTGAGTACGAGGCTGCCCGAGCGATCATTTATGGCATGCCTTACTCTGAGTGGAAGCAGGCTTACCAGCAAGAGGCAACGGCGGAGCAGTTGGCGAAATTTGATGAGTCCAAGAAATAACCTGCCAACGGAATAACGGTTGACGCTTACGAAGTTCGCGACCCTTAAAACGGAGAGCCGTTAGGTATAAAGCGGTTGTCAGTGTTCTTCTTGATCCACAGCAATGTTTCTTTGTTTAGCTTTTCGCCGCGCTTGCGCAGTGCCTTATTAATGAGTATGGCCGGCGATTGCGCCCCTGCAGTCCAATTGGGCAATTGCATTTCGACTAAGGTAAAAAATTGTATAAGTGAAACCAATTCTTGATTGCTGAGTTCATTAATCGCATGGTGCCACGCCGATGGGCTGGCTTTAATGATGTGCGTTTGTTGCAAGTCTGTTGATGACAGTGCATCGGCTAGTTCACACGGTAAATCGTTTACTGCTGCTAGCAAGCGTTTTAACAAATCGCAATCAACCGTATCGTCGACAGGTGTTTTTTTATCACTTGGATCCCAAGAGCCAATAGTCATACTGTGCCTTAATGTATATAAAATGATTTGCAGTTTAGACAGCCGATTGTTTCTATAAAGATATTAATCGATAGTCACTGTGTGAATCAATAGCTGTTCAGGCTTGATTTTAACAAGTATTCGTTTGTTTAAATACATAATGGTGTGCCTTATTTATCTTTAAGCATCAAGAATGGGTAATAATGAGTCTTTTAAATGGCAGCGCGCGCTTTCATCATATGCAGGGTAAATTCTGTTATAATGAAGTTCACATTGTGTTTAATTGGTTTGGGTGGATTGATGTTAGGCTCTGAGAAAAAACCTGTCTATTTTGTTATTGTCTTACTGCTAGGCTCTCTGATTGCTTGGTTGATAGTAACAGGAAAACCTGAGCCTATCGTTCTGCCGACGGCCCAACCAAGGGAGGTAGTGGTAGATGTATCACGCTTTGAAATTAAACGCCATTATGTTTGGCTTAAAAGCCAAGGCTTAGTGACCGCTCAAACCAGTAGTGTATTATCGGCTCAGGTTGCTGGTCGCATCAGTAAGATAAATGATAATTTCACGGTCGGTGGAAGCTTCGTTGCCGGAGAGATATTGTTGAGTCTTGAGGATGATGATTATCGCAACGTCATCCTAAATAATGAAGCTGAACTCGCCAATGCCCAGCAATTGCTGGCGACAGAAAGAGGCAAAGTGAAGCAGGCCAAGCGAGAATGGCGTGATCTAGGTGATCAAGCATCCAATGACTTATTTTTGCGTGAACCACAGCTCGTCAGTGCCAGTGCGGCCGTTGCCGCTGCCGAGGCGAATTTACAGCAAGCTCGCTTGAACTTGTCACGAACGCAAGTGACGGCGCCATTTGATGGCCAGTTATTGGCCAAGCATGCTGACTTAGGTCAATACGTCAGTCAAGGTCTGCCTCTTGCAGATATCTACAGTACGTCAGTCGCTGAGGTACGTTTGCCGATCACTTCCGACCAGCGACAATTTATAACGCTGCATTCATCAAGCGTTAATCCAGTTGAATTATTTGCCACTTATGGTGAGAGATCGTTTAAATGGGCGGCACATATTGATCGTATTGAAGCGGCTGTTGATGCGACTAGCCGGCAATACTACTTAGTTGCTAGCCTTGAAAATCCGTTTCAGAGATTGTTGGACGATTCGCCGAAAGCCTCAGAGCTTCAGTCGAAAAGCACAAATCCACCTTTAGCGATCGGCCAGTACCTTACAGCAAAGATTGAAGGCGATAGTATTGATCGGTCGGTTCGCATACCAAGGCAGGCGTTAAGGCAGCAAGATTTACTCTGGTTGTTTGTTGACGGGCAATTAGTCACTCAGCCCGTTACGGTTCTGCAAGTGGATCGTGACTTTGCCTTGGTTCAACTTCCTGCGTCATTTCATAAGCAGAATGATATTGCTGTAATCACCTCAGATTTACTTTTCGCCTTTGAGGGAATGTCTTTGACCCCTTCATTTGCCGAGCAACAACTTAGTAATGAGCTTGATTCGCTTTCTAAAAGTGATTCCAGTCTTTTGTCAAATTAAAAGAGTGTTGTGATGAGAAGTGTCGTTACTTGGTTCATTGATAATCCCATAGCCGCAAAGTTGTTTACACTATTTATTTTAGTGTCAGGCCTATTGACATTCCCCTTGCTTGATAAGGAGTTTTTTCCACAGATAAAAATTGATCTGATTAAGGTCTCAGTCAATTATCCGGGTGCGGGCCCTAAAGAAGTTGAAGTTCAAATTTGCAAGCGTATCGAAGAGGCGGTTAAGCAGTTAGGCGGTATTAAAGAGATACGTTCGTCGGCCACTGAAGGTCGTGGCGAAGTCCTGATTGAGTTAAAACAGGGTGAAGACACCCAAGTGCTCTTGAATGATATCAAAGCGAACGTCAACGCAATTGATAGCTTTCCTCCTGACGTAGAGTCACCAGCGATTGTGGATCTGCGTTGGCGAAACACCATGATGCGACTTCAGCTATCGGGTGAGGTTTCAGAGCGTGATTTAAAAGAACTGGCTGAAAAAATGAGGGAGGAGTTAGCTGCCTTTCCGTCGGTTGCTATAGCTGAGTTACATACGCCAAGAAGCTATGAGCTTGGGATAGAAATCTCGAGAGACGCTTTACTGGCCTACGACATTACTTTTGATGATGTGGCTCAAGCCATTCGATCTTATTCGTTTAACCTTCCTGCCGGTAAAATACGTGATCTATCAGGCGATATCACTATGCAGGCTCGTGGTCAGGCATATCATGCGAGTGATTTTGAGCAATTGCCTATTCGGCGTCATTCGGATGGTGCGGTGTTAAAAGTTGGCGATGTTGCAGACGTGGTTGACGGGTTTGTCGATATCGACGTGCACAGTGAATTAAATGGCCGCCGCTCATTAGAAATTTGGATCATCAATCAGAATAACCCTAATATTCTTATCACCAGTGAAGCGGTTAGAAATTACGTCGACGAGCAGCAATCGTTACTGCCCGGTGGTGTTGAGTTATCCATTTGGTCTGACGCCTCGAAAAGTTATCAAGGCAGGTTAGATACCTTAATTTATAATGGTTCTAGTGGCCTTCTACTTGTCTTTATTGTACTGCTAATTTTTCTTAGGCCATCGCTAGCTTTTTGGGTATGCAGTGGAATTGCTGTGGCCTTTATGGGCGCCATCTGGCTGCTTATCCTAAGCCCTGTTTCGCTTAATATTATTTCTATGTTTTCATTTATCATGATTTTAGGTATTGTTGTTGATGATGCCATCATCGTTGGTGAATCCATTTATAGCCAGCAGGAAGTTACAGGCGATAAACGATTGGGTGCTATTGAAGGCACTATGTCAGTCATGTTGCCCGTATGGTTTGCCGTGATGAGCACAATGATTTTCTTCACGCCTTTCTTTTTTATTGGTGAGCGGCCTGAAGCCGCGACCATGGCAACGCCGGTCATTTTAGCTTTATTCTTTTCATTGTTCGAATCTCTTTTACTGTTGCCATCCCATATATCGAATACTAAGAGCTCCTTTTTTAGTCGGCTACATTCATCAACCAATAATTTATTGATTACACCTTTAAAGCAAAAAATGATGCGATTGGAATCATCTCGGCTTAAGATTGCAGAATCTATTCCGCAGTTTGCCGCTAGTCATTATAAAAATGCTTTGTTGTGGACAATGAGCTACAAGCGGCTAACGTTATTAATTTTCAGTTTTCTTTTTATATTTGCACTTGCTTCTATAAAAGGAGGTTGGTTGCCGTTTAGTTTCTTTCCTCGCGTCACTTCAGATTACGTGACGGCAGAGGTTGTGTTGCCTGAATCCAGTTCCTTTAATCAACTTATGGTCGTGGCTAACCATGTTGAAGCGGCTGCTTATGTTCTTAAAGAGAAGGTTAATAAGGAATATCAATACGAAATAGTTAAGGACGTTCATGTCGCTGCATACCGAGCTACAGCTCGCGTTACGGTACTGCTAGAAGATGGTAACGATCGACCCATTGGCTCTGACACCTTAGCGATTGAGTTTCAACGCTTAATAGGTGACTTGCCTTTAGTTAAAGACCTTAATGTGGGTTTTACAGTTTTTAGTCTACCTAAACCCATCGAGTTTGTGATTCGCAGTAACGACCAAAATCAACTTGAGTTATTTTCTTCGGCTTTAGCTAGTAGCATGGCTAAAATAGAAGGGATTTACAATATTGGTACCTCGCTTGACAGTCCCTCTAATGAAATTAATTTACGGTTAAAGCCTGAAGCCACGAGTTTATCGGTCAGCTTGGCTGATGCCGCTCGCCAAGTCAGGCGTGCCTTTTACGGAGAACAAGTACAACGTATTCCACGGCAACGTGAAGACGTTAAAGTTTTAGTGCGTTATCCGAAAGAAGACAGATCGTATGAGGAGTTGCTTGATGAGATGTACATTGCA
This sequence comes from Cellvibrionales bacterium UBA1963, assembly GCA_002336035.1. Classification (GTDB taxonomy): domain Bacteria; phylum Pseudomonadota; class Gammaproteobacteria; order Pseudomonadales; family UBA7434; genus UBA7434. The sequence continues at coordinate 3,086 of DDED01000168.1, read as the reverse complement.
ACAAATATTAACGCTGAAAATACGACGCGTTCGCAGGTACCTTTAAGCGCTGTTGTTGATACAGTTCACACTGAGGGATTTAAGAAGATTGAACGACTTGATCTCAAGCGAGTTGCTCGCATTTCCAGTGATGTACACAAAGGCTTCAGTGCGGGTGGTATTGTCGCGTCACTCGAGCAACAAGAGATTGCCGATTTATTAAGAGAGTTCCCTAATGTTGACCTTCGGCTTGCTGGTGAGGAACGAGAAAATATTGATTTTCTGGGCCAAGTTTTATTCTTCACCGTGTTATCGATGCTGGGTATTTTTGGCGTTATGGCCATAATGTTTCGTTCTTATTGGCAGCCTTTACTGGTTTTGACGGCCGTGCCATTTGGATTCATGGGTGGTGTCTTTGGCCATTTAATGGTTGGCGTGGGTTTAAGTATGTTTTCAATTTTGGGAATGATGGCCTGTGCGGGAGTTGTGGTAAACGACAATGTGGTTTTAATTGATAGAATCAATACGCTCCGGAGGTCTGGTTTTTCAGCTAAGCGCGCGGTGCTTACCGGGGCAATCCAACGCTTTAGGCCCATTGTTTTGACGTCAGTAACGACTTTTCTTGGTTTAACCCCCATATTGCTTGAAACCAGTGTTCAAGCACAATTTTTGATTCCTATGGTTTCATCGCTCTCGTTTGGGGTTTTATTCGCGACGTTTGTGACATTATTATTTGTCCCTGCGCTTTATCTGGTCGGAGATAATATTCAAACCAGGATGCGTAAGCGCTTGCAACTCCAATCATCAGAGCAGTTGTCGAATACGTGAACATTACCGATATTTTGTGAAGATGTCTCAATAACTTGCTTACAAAGTCGCCATTTGAGGGGCTATAATGAGAATATGATGCTAACTGCTTTGTTTTTAGCGGTATGGCGGCCGCAGTCAATTAAGTGTGATTGGATATGAACCCAAATTTCTTGGATTTTGAACAACCCATTGCCGATCTTCAAGTCAAAATTGAAGAGCTACGTGCGGTTGGCGACAATAATGACCTTAATATTCACGATGAGATTACAAAGTTATCTGAAAAAAGCGCGAAGTTAACTGCAAAAATATATTCCTCCCTTACACCTTGGGATATCGTGAGAGTCGCAAGGCATCCGCAAAGACCATATACCATGGACTATATCAATCTTGTCTTTGATGATTTTGATGAACTTCATGGAGATCGGCAATTTTCAGACGATGCAGCTATCATTGGCGGTTTAGCACGTTTAGAGGGGCTTCCGGTGATGGTTATCGGTCAAGAAAAAGGCCGATCTGTCGCTGATAAAGTGAGTCGAAATTTTGGTATGCCACGACCAGAGGGTTATCGAAAAGCGTTGCGACTGATGGAAATGGCAGAACGCTTTGCCTTACCCGTGATAACCTTGATTGACACGCCGGGTGCTTATCCTGGTATAGATTCAGAAGAACGTGGTATTTCTTATGCCATTGCCAAAAACTTATCTGCCATGTCATGCCTTAAAACACCGATTATCTCTGTCGTTATTGGTGAGGGAAGTTCCGGTGGTGCGTTGGGTATTGGTGTTGGTGATAAATTAGCGATGCTTCAATACTCTACCTATTTTGTTATATCGCCAGAGGGCTGCGCTAATATTATTTGGAAAACGTCAGACAAAGCGCCTGAAGCTGCTGAAGCAATGGGTTTAACATCGAAAGTACTTGAGGATCTTGGCATCGTTGATGACACGATTCCTGAGCCAGAAGGTGGTGCGCATCGAGACCCAGAACTTGCGGCGTTTCGAGTAAAAGAATTTCTAATCAAAGAGCTTCAAGCGTTATCTCAATTGTCTACTGAAGAGTTACTGGCTACCCGTTACCAGCGGCTAATGTCGTATGGCAACCCTTAAGTAATTTACTAGCGGTCACTATCGCTGTTAATGACGAATCTCTATGACAGCATCATATTCTCACAGCATGGACGATGATTCTTCGCTTTTAAATGAAGCGTTAGCTTATGACCATTGGTTCATTGGTTTCTCTGGCGGTTTGGATTCAACGGCTTTACTGATGATCTGCGTGACGTTTCTCGCTCGTCAAAATAAAGCTGTACCAACCCTCACCGCTATTCACATTAACCACCAAGTTAACCCTGCCAGTAACGATTGGCAGGCACATTGCGAAGCGATTTGTCTTCAGCTTGGGGTTGAGTTATTGATCAAGAGTATCACTGTTGAACGCAATGGGAGTGGTTTCGAAGCCGATGCTAGAGTAGGTCGATATAAGGCTTTTAACGAACTTATGTTACGTAAAGACAGCCAATCCAAGATACTGCTACTGGGTCATCACGCTGACGATCAAGCTGAAACTTTGCTGCTACGACTGATGCGAGGAACAGGTTTGCGCGGCGCTGCAGGAATACCGAAGTCCCGTGAATTAGGTGATTCGGGCGTTCAGCTATTGCGGCCACTTTTGGCGCACCCTCAAGTTAGACTGCAGCAGTATGTTAATGAGCAAGGCTTAATTTACCTTGATGATCCGTCTAATAAAGACCAACGATTCGATCGTAACTTTGTTCGCCACAGTGTTCTGCCCATGCTGCTTACCCGATGGCCAAAAGCTAAAGAACTTTTAACGCGGTTTGCTGACCATCTTCGCGCTGATATTGAATTACTTGATGATTTAGCTAAGGTAGATTTATCGTATGTTGGTCTATCACAACATGGGTATGGTGAAAGTGTGTCATTGGAAGCCTGTGGCTCACTGCCTTTGCGACGGCGTTCTAATTTACTTCGATACTGGTTTTCGACGCATCACCTGTCGATGCCATCAACGGCCTTAATGATTGAAGTGGATCGAATGCTGATGACGAAAAGTGTCGATCCACGAGTCGACATATCGTATTTCCAGCTGTGTGTGTATCGTGACCGTCTTTTTTTAGCTAACCGTGCACAGCTCAATCAATTGCAGCAGTGTTTGCAAGAGAAGCATCATTGGCAACTCACTGAACCCTTAGATTCTGATGCTTTGTCACGATTAACGGCTGTTCGTTGCTCTGGAGAGAGGCTTTTAAAGCATGGTAAATACTGGGTATCTAACCG